>JBBRJR010000001.1:0-31255 GCA_038218865.1 Kapaibacterium sp. (SeqCode)
TAAGCATTTCTTCGGCTATTTCATCTTCTACGAAACGTTGCAAAGCGCGGCGCAACGGACGCGCGCCATATTTATCGTCGAAGCCTTTATCAACCAAGAAATCTTTGGCTGCTTGCGACAATTCCAATCCCATATTATTCACTTTCAACCTATCTACTAATTTTTTAAGTTGAATATCGATAATGCCGTAAATATGTTTTTTCTCGAGCTTGTGGAATATTATAAAATCATCAATTCTGTTGATAAACTCAGGATTAAACAACTTTTTGACAGAATCTTCGATAATTGACTTAACGTTATCGTAGTCATTGCTCGAATTTTCCTCGAGGAATCCGATACGTGCGCCAGATTTCAAATCTCGCGTTCCAACGTTCGATGTCATTATAATTACTGTGTTTTTGAAATCTACTTTTCTGCCCAAGCCGTCTGTCAATATGCCGTCGTCGAAAACTTGTAGCAATATATTGAATACGTCGGGATGCGCTTTTTCAATTTCATCGAGCAGTATAATCGAATACGGTTTGCGGCGTACTTTTTCGGTCAGCTGACCGCCTTCTTCGTAGCCGACATAGCCGGGAGGCGCTCCAACCAAGCGAGATACAGAATGCTTTTCCATATATTCACTCATATCAATTCGAATCATTGCATCTTCGGTTTCAAACATAACGCGAGCCAAAGCTTTGGCAAGCTCAGTCTTGCCCACGCCAGTCGGTCCCAAGAACATAAAAGAACCGATAGGACGCGATGGGTCTTTCAGCCCAGCGCGAGCGCGACGTATGGATTTGGAGAGAAATTCTATTGCCTCATCTTGCCCAACGACGATTTCTTTCAGTTCGTCGCTAAGTCGCAAAAGCTTGTTGGATTCGCTTTCGGCTATACGATTGACCGGAACGCCAGTCATCATCGCCACAACGTCGGATATGTCATCTTCGGTAACGGTGAAAATCCGCTCTTGAGCTTCATTTTCCCAATCCGTTTTAGCTTTCTCTAATTCATTTTGCAAATTCTTTTCGATGTCTCGAAGGCGAGCTGCTTCCTCGAAATTTTGTTGCTTTACGACGCTTGTCTTGTCATTGCGTATAGCATCAATTTTCTCTTCGAGATCGATAATCACTTTTGGTACCACGATATTAGACAAATGCACACGTGCGCCAGCTTCGTCCAATACGTCGATGGCTTTATCTGGGAACATACGGTCAGAAATATATCTATCGGACAAGCGAACGCAGGAATCAAGCGCACTGTCATTATAGACTACGCTATGATGTTCTTCGTATTTATCTTTTATTTGCTTTACTATTTGCAATGTTTCATCTATCGATGGCGGATCAACCAATATTTTCTGGAAACGACGCTCCAAAGCTCCGTCTTTTTCGATATATTGGCGATATTCGTCAAGCGTTGTAGCCCCGATACATTGAATGTCGCCGCGAGCCAGAGCCGGTTTGAACATATTAGATGCGTCCAAACTGCCGCTTGCGCCACCTGCACCGACAATAGTATGCAATTCATCTATAAATAAAATTACATCTTTTGCTTTTTCTAATTCATTAAGTACTGCTTTCATTCTTTCTTCGAACTGCCCGCGGTACTTTGTGCCGGCAACGATAGAAGCCAAATCCAGCGTAATAATTCGTTTGTCGAAAAGCGCCCGCGAAACTTTCTTTTGGATTATTCGCAGCGCCAAGCCTTCGACTATTGCCGTTTTGCCGACGCCCGGCTCGCCGATAAGAACAGGATTGTTCTTTTTGCGGCGCGAAAGAACTTGCGAGACTCGCTCTATTTCTTTTGTTCGCCCGATAACCGGGTCGAGTTTATTTTCCATAGCGAGCTTTGTCAAATCACGCCCAAAATTATCCAAAACAGGCGTTTTCACCCTATCTTTTGATTTGGCAGCCGAAGCGGCTGTCTTTTGCGATGAAGCCGAATACTTTGGCACCCCACCGCTGATGTAGTTATCAAGCTCTTTGCGCGTAGTATCGTAGGTTACTGAATGCTGTGCCAAAATTTGCGCAGCTATATTTTCTTCGTCTCGCAAAAGTGAGAGCAAAAGATGCTCAGTCCCGATGACGTCCGATTTATATAGCCGAGCTTCGAGTAGTGTGATTTTCAATACTTTTTCGGCTTGTTTAGTAAGCGGGATATTGCCGATAGTCAAGGTAGAGCCTGAAGAGCGGACACTGTCCTCAATTACTTTTTTTAATTGAAACAGATCGACGCCCATATTTTTTAATATCTTGACAGCAATACCATCACCCTCGCGGACAATACCCAGCAAAAGATGCTCGGTGCCGATATAATCATGTCCCAGCCTAAGTGCTTCTTCCCTGCTCAATCGTATTACTTCATTTACTCTATTTGAGAAATTCGCTTCCATTTATGCTTCCTCATATTTTTATCGTGTATGTTTTTTTTTCGCAAAAAAATAAAAATCTTTTTTAAACTTTATTATATGACGTATATTTGTTTTAATTATTTACTGCGGGTTTTGCGGGGTTGCTCGCAGCTTTAAATAAAATAGCCGAATGCAAAAACACGTAAACACTCGGCATAAAATTTGATAGTGTTTATCTTTATGTATAATTTGACGCAAAAAAATCTATATGGATGATCTAGACAAACCATTTGAAGAAGAATTTGACGCTAAAGACGTTGTCAATAGACCACGCAGTTCTTTTACGTCAGAGGAAGAAGAGGAACTGTCTCTTGAAGGGAAAAAGTTTATATCTGGCGAAGAGATGGCGGATATTATCCCACAAGGCGATAAGTTTTCATTGCGCCAGATTGAAGATGAGGATGAATTTTTTGGGCTGATAAAAAAAGAAGACATCGCTTCCGGCATGGCAAAAGTTGAAATTATCACTTCCGAACAAGATTATAATCAGGATTTGCAAATCCCCGATGAAGATTTAAATGAGCCCGCATTAGAAATTGATGATGATCTCGAAGAACCGAAAGCAAGTTTGCTTGATTTGATACATAAAAAAGAAGAAAATTTAACTCCCGAAGAGCAAAACGAAGCCTATTTGCAAAGGCATTTTCGCGATTTTTTGTCAATTCCGAAAATTTCAGGAAATATTACAAAAGCTATCGAGAAAAATTTAATCCCAAAAAATATTGTTTTAAAGACTGGGAAAACTATCGAAATCGCCGATGATATGCCCCACACGACTGAGATTACGCACCAGACATCTATTATTATCAATCGCGACGAAGCCGGCGAGCTTGAATCTATGGAAGTCATCTGTAAATGCGGCGAAAGAACTCTTGTCAAATTTGATTATATTTCAGCCAATGATTTAGATGAAGATTTAACTGAAGTGGAGGACAATCCATTTGACCCAATATCTTTCGATAAATTAGAGAAAAAGAATGACATTCCCACTATATTAAGTCAGGAATTTTTGAATATACCAACTGAAGAAGAGGAAGCCGCACAAAAAATATCTGAGAAAAAAAACAAAAAGGGTTACAACCCTTCAGAAGATGATATAGACGAAGAGGATGTTGATGAATAAGAAAATCAATTAAACTTCGATTTCGGTTAAAAGAGATATTTCTTCCAAAACGGAACTAACATTAAGACACTTGGACATAGAACCCTCGTAAGCAATTGATTTGCCAACGAAATGAACCTCGTGGGTGATTTTTTCTGCTTTTATAATTGAGCAAGAAGTAGCTTTGATTAATTGAAATATAACCTCATCGAAGGTGTGCATTTCGTCATTATACAGAATTACTTTTGTAATTAATTTGACTTCATCTATTACATCTGTGGAATTTTCAATTTGATAATTTAAGTCCATTTTCTCCCCGAAACATTTATCATTTCTTCAAAAATAACAAAAAATTGTTATAGATAAAAATAAAAACATCAAATAATTGTTGATTTTCATAAAAATTTTCTGATATTTAATCGTTTTTCTCTAATGATACCATCTATGTTTACTTAATTGATTATACCTACTATAGATAAATAAATAAAAGAAAATGATTAAAAATAAGTTCTTTAATAATTCGACTATAAAACAATGTCTTGGCATAATTTTTTAAATGATTAATTATTAGAATTTTTAAAATTACGCGGCTTTGCCAAATTTATATTTTTTTTAAGGGAGAAAAGATGAGAAAACCGTTCATACTCGTAGTTGATGACAATAAAATTACAACGAAATTATTACGACGTTATTTGGAAGCAAACGGTTACGATGCCAAAGAAGCATACGATGGGATTGACTGCTTAGAAAAAGTTGAGGAGCGAATTCCTGATGCTATCGTACTTGATGTAATGATGCCCCGCATGGATGGATACGAAACTTCTCGTCGTCTCAAAGAGCAGCCTCATACTAAAAACATACCAGTCGTAATTGTAACAGCTCTTAATGATGTACAAAACCAGCTGAAATCCATTGAATCCGGTGCTGATGACTTTTTGAGCAAGCCAATAGAAGAAAAACTGCTTATCGCCAAAGTTAAGCTTTTGTCGTCCTATTTCATGGCAAATCAAAAAGCCGCAGCTCTTGAAATAATTGCCGAAGAAACTTTTGCCGAATTAGGGAAAAACCTCAAAGAAGCGCTCGAAGCCAAAGGTATTGACTATTAACTCTTTTATTGAAAATCAGGTATTTACATGAAAAAATATATTGAAACAAATTATATTAAATTTAAATATAATAAAGCGAAATATTTCAAAATTGTTGCATTGGCACTTGTGTTTTCTGCGTTTACTTTCGCAGGCTGCGCATCGCTGAAGCAATTTGCAAATACAATTGAGAATTTAAAACGCCTTGATTTCAAATTGGGAAATGTTACTAATTTTGCCCTCGCTGGCGTTAATTTACAAAATAAATCAAGCGTTTCGGACTTATCCATCGCAGATGCGTTCAAGCTGACTTCCGCTTTTTCTTCGCGCCGGTTACCCGCCCAATTTATTTTGAACGTCGAAGCCCGCAATCCTAACACTACAAATGATGCCGAAGCAAGCAACAGTCCTAATGCGAGCATTACTAATTTTGAATGGCGTTTGATTTTAGACGACGTACCGACCATATCGGGAAATATCGCTGCTCCCGTTACTGTTCCAGGGCAAGGCGAAACGACTACTATCCCGCTTACAATCAGCATTGATTTGTATGAGTTTTTCGGTAATCAGGGCTACGATAGGATTATCAATTTGGCTACAGCTCTTTCGGGCGGCAGTGGTTCATCACGCATAAAGCTCGACGCCAAGCCAACAGTAAGAGTGGGGCAATTCCCTATTACTTATCCTGGCAGGATAACTATTGTTGATCATGAATTCAGAGATAAATAAGTTATTTATAATAAATTAATATGTTGCATAAATTCGGAGTTTATTTAAATTAATTAATGGAAATATTCTTAATTATTTTATTTTTTATAATCGGAATATATAATTCCTTTCTAAAAGGTATATTGCATTCCCTTACGCAGGATTTCGTTTTAAGTAAAATAGATTTACTTCCCAATGCCAAAGAAAGAATAGAAAACCTTTGGGATAACTACGATAAATTCAACGACACACTTTCGCTTGCCGAGCAATTCTTTTTATTGCTGTCGAGTATTCTTTTTGGAACTGTTCTTTTAGAACAGCTTTCTGGCTTTTCAATTGATACACTTCTTATTTTTTCTGTTTCAGTAATAGCTTATTTATTGATTACTATAACATCCAAAAGCTTAGCTTTCGCAGTAGGCAGGAAAACAGCTTTCAATCTATTTATTCCTAATCTCATATTATTTGGGTTTTTCTCTACCTTGGCGCATCCACTGTATCTTTTATCTAACAAGATTTTGAAATTCATACAAGGCAAGTCCGGTCTCGAAGATGATTCGCGCGAGGAAATAACAGCAGCAGTAGAATCTGCCCGCGAGGAAGGCTCTTTGGACGATGATGAATATAGAATATTGAAAAACATTATGCGCTTTAGCGACGTCTTAGTCAGCGACGTTATGACGCCGCGTACAGTAATTTTCAGCCTATTTGCAGAAAGATCAGTTTCCGACACAGTTGGCTTACCCGAAGTGCGGATGTATTCACGCTTTCCGATTTGGGAGGGCGAATCGCTCGACGACGGCATAATCGGCTACGTTATGAGCAAAGACCTTTTGCAAGCCGCTTTGCAAGGAAAGCGAGATACTACGCTGAAAGAATTAAAACGTGAAGTTTATTATATACCCGAAAATGCACAGCTCGACACGGCGCTCGATATGTTCCTCAATCGCAGGCAGCATCTCTTCGTGGTTGTCGATGAATACGGCGGCGTCGAAGGCTTGCTCACGATGGAAGACGTCTTGGAAACAATGTTAGGCGTGGAAATTGTGGACGAAGCCGACCGCTTCGTCGATATGCGTTTGCTCGCCAAGCAACGTCGCGACAGGCGCATCTCCGTAGTTTCGTCCGAAGTGAATGAATAAAGGCACTTAGGCTTTGGGCTATCCTGAAGAAGGCTGTCTCATAAACATAATCTGGCGGTTTTGTCATTCCCGCGTACGCTGGAATCCATATATTACTGCTATTTACAAAATGCTTGGATATTTCGCTAAGCTCAATATGACACTAATCGGGGCAACTCCAGTAAGAAAAAGACTGAAAGCGGTTTTCCCTCTTTTTTAAAAGAGGGAAGTGAGCGAAGCGAATAGGGGGATTTGTGTTTTATTGAAGAAATCCCCCAAACCCCCTTTTAAAAAAGGGGGAAAGAAGAACCTAAAGATATAACCTTGTAAGTTATTATTATATCATCACTTCTTCCTCTCTCTTCAAAGGAGAGGACGGGTTGAGGTTCTTAGTTTTCGGCGAAAAGCCTGTATAGTAGTAGATGTCCAACACCTCGAAGATGTTGGACATTTGGTGTTTTAACTGAAAACTGATTACTGATTACTAAAAACCTTCTTCCCAAATGCCTACCTGCATTATTTTCTTACTTATTCGTCTTGTAATACTTTATATATTATTTTTAATTTAATTTACATGCACAAGGAAATAATCATGAAAGTATCACTGGATCTAGTCGGCAATATGAAGCTAAAAGGCACTTCGAGCGATGACCATACCACGTTTTTCGACTCACATAAGGAATCTGGCGGCGACGATTCAGCCGCTACTCCTATGGAAATCATGCTCGAATCGATGGCTGCCTGCTCTTCGATGGACGTTATTTCAATTATTAGGAAAAAACGCAAAACAATTGAAAAATTTGAAGTAAAAATCGATGGGGAGCGCCGCGACACACATCCGAAAACATTTACTCGCGTTCACTTAATATACCGCTTAACCAGCCCCGACGCTGAATTAAAAGATTTAGAGCGAGCTGTCGAGCTGTCGCAAACGATATACTGCGGTGCTGCTGCGATGTTCCGCGCTGCTGGCTGCGAAATTTCTTATGATTTGGAAGTTATACACAATTAAAATAACAAGAAATTTTTTCAGTTATAATTATTTTTTGTTTTTTCGTCTATATTTCTTTTAATTCAATAAATATACAGGATTATCATGAATCAACATAACGTAGATTTAGTTGTAATAGGCTCCGGACCCGGCGGTTACGTGGCTGCGATAAGAGCTGCACAATTAGGACTAAAAACCATTTGCGTCGAGCGCGATTTGCTCGGCGGGGTTTGCCTAAATTGGGGCTGCATTCCTACTAAAGCATTGCTTAAAAACGCTGAATATATGAACTTTTTGAAGCATTCCGATGACTATGGTTTCTCTATCGACAAAGTCGATGTAGATTTTCATAAGGTCGTAAAACGCAGCCGCGACGTATCAAGCAAAATGTCCAGCGGCATCGGTTTCCTTTTTAAAAAAAATAAAGTAGAAGTCGTCAGTGGCAACGCCGTAATCAAAAAAGCCGGCTCAATCGAAGTCAAAAATAATGAAGGCGAAACTACCGACGAGATAACGACAAAAAATATAATCATAGCAACTGGCGCTCGCCCGCGTATGTTTGAGGGAATCGACGTGGACAGAAAGCAAGTTATAACAAGCCACGAAGCATTAATCCAACAAAAAGTACCGAAGTCAATGGTTGTCATGGGCGCTGGCGCAATCGGCGTTGAATTCGCTTATTTTTACAATGCTTTCGGCGCTGAAGTAACAATTATTGAAATGATGGATAGGATATTGCCTGTCGAAGATGAGGAAGTTTCCAAAGAATTAGAAAGAAATTATCGCAAAGATAAAATCAAAATACTCACCAATACCCGCGTTCTTTCAGCAAAAACTGTCGGCGAGGGCGTAGAAATTAAAATTCAAAAGAAAGACGGCTCCGAAGAGACAATCCACGCCGAACTTGCCTTGAACGCTATCGGAATACAAGCAAATATCGAAGGAATCGGCTTGGAAGAAGCCGGCGTAAAACTCAAACGCGGTTTTATCGCTATCGATAAACACATGAAAACAAATGTCGAGGGAATTTACGCCATCGGCGACGTAGCCGGTCCACCTTGGCTAGCACACAAAGCATCCGCTGAAGGAGTTTTGGCAGCCGAATTTATTGCCGGCGAGAGCGATGAAGAAATGGATTACTCCAATATACCCGGCTGCACGTATTGCCAACCGCAAGTTGCCAGCGTCGGCTTGACCGAAGCCAAAGCAAAAGAAGCCGGCTATGAATTGAAAATCGGAAAATTCCCCTTCTCGGCAAGCGGCAAAGCTCAGGGCATTGGTCAAGCTCGCGGATTCGTAAAATTAATTTTCGACGCTAAATACGGGGAAGTTTTGGGCGCTCACATGATTGGGCCCGACGTTACTGAGATGATAGGCGAAATCGTTCTTGCACGCAGTTTGGGCGCTACCGGCAAATCCATTTTCAAAACAATTCACGCACACCCTACATTAAGCGAAGCAATAATGGAAGCTGCCGCCGGTGCTTACGGCGAAGCAGTGAATTTCTAAGTTTTGGGTGTTATTAAGGTATTCTTTCCATCTTGGAAGATTGCCACATTGACCTCTTTCCGACCCTCTCCAAAGGAGAGGGAGGAAGAAGTATATTAAGGTAGATAACAGCATCCTGTTGTAATGTAAGGACTTCTTCCTCCCCTCATGTAAGAGGGGGTCGGGAGGTGTTTAAAAATTCTGGTATCATCACATTATTAATACATCATACGTGCCTGTCTCTAAAGCACTTTTTTAGCTGATGAGGCAGCCTCCAATTTAAGCCCTAACGCAAATTCATCGCTTATCGTGGATGCCCCATATATTTTTTTCTACTTCCCTTCTATTTCTTCAGCTAATTTTTTAGCATCGTATAAATTTCTGAGAGCGTATGATATATATTCAGCGGAGCAGGAAACTGCTCTGTTTTTGGTAACATCATAAATGAAATTTCCAGGTAAAGACTCTACGTTCCCATCGAAAACAATGCCGATAAATTCAGCTTTTTCGTTAATTGTTGGCGAGCCAGAATTTCCTCCGATTATGTCGCAAGTAGAAACAAAATTCACCGATGTGGACAAATCCAATTTATCTCGTCTATCCCAATATCTTTTTGGCAGCTCGAAATCCTCATAACCCTCAAAACTCAAGGCTCTATCGTAAAGACCATAGAGTGTCGTTTTAATCGGAGCAATTGTACCATTCATCGGGTAACCTTTGACTGTACCGTAAGTTAAGCGAAGCGAAAAAGTTGCGTCAGGATAAGTTTCTTTTCCAAAGACGGCAAAGCGTGCATCGGCGATCTTTTCTTCGGCTTGAACCATTTTGCTTTCCACTACATCTTGGTATTCTTTTAATTCTTTACGCAAAATCGGATCCAATTGCTGAGCCAACTTAAGGAGCGGGTCTTTTGTATTTTTCAAGCCAGCGACACCGTTTTCCAAAAGCTCTTTTCTAAATTCCAAATCGTTTACTTTTGTATTATCGAAGAGTTCGTTAGCTCGCTCTTTGGGAGTTTTGCCATTTAATATTAACTTTATATATTCATCATTCGGAACGTTTTCTAAAGCGAATTTCATGGCTCCAATGAATTTAGCTTTTTCAAAATCCATATAGACTGGCGCAGGAGAAAGTAGCCTGACTTTGACGCGTTCGATTTCAGCTTGGTGATAGCCGGCTAATCGTTCTCCGTCAGGTTTTTGGCTTTCTTCGATAAATCGGACAAGCCCAATCGCTTTGCTTGCAAGGCTCGAGCCTAAGGAATGATATGTCGATTTTTTCCTAATTTCACCACTTTGTTTATTAAGCTCGGCTATTTCATCCCAAGCGCTGCCATATTTTTTTTGCCAATCGGAATTATCTTTTATTTTTTCTTTAAGCATACGCTCTTCAAAAGCTTTTTTAGCCATAAGTTGTGGCTCTTTCAGTCCCTCGAGCGTGCCAGCCATAGATTTTTTCCCGTTTTCAAGTCCAAAAATCTCGATTAGCGCCCGGCGTTCTTGTTCTTTGCCAAGTTTGGAGTATTCGCGAAGAGTTTCGATTTTATTTTCAATCATTTTCAGCATCATAGGATACATGTTATCTTTCATAGATTCAAGCTGCGGATAGGTCAAGAGGCGCTCGGTAGAGCCGGGATGCCCAGAGATAAACACAAGTTGATCTTCTTTTGGAGCTGTTGGATTAAATTTCAAATAATTATCCGATGAGATGGGCTTTCCGTCTTCGTAAACGCGGAATATGGTAATGTCCAAATCCCAACGCGGAAAGCAGAAATTGTCGTAATCTCCGCCGAAGTAAGCTGCTTGGCGCTCCGGAGCGAAAACCAAACGCACATCTTCGTATTTTTTATATAGATAAATCCAATACTCGCCGCCATTGTAAAGCGTTACCAATTCCGCTTTAAGCTTGGTTTTGTCTTGCAATTCCTTTTTGATTTTTGCAGATTCATTGTCGCGAGCATCGACGGCGTCTTTGCCTGTTTTCCCACCTGAAGACTTGCGGATCCTATCCGTTACGTTTTGCATATCTATTAGTACGTTCAGCTCCAAATCCTTGCATTTAAGCTCTTTTTCGGGGTTTTCGGCGTAGTAGCCGTTTGTAACTAAGTCATTTCCTTCGGTAGAGAGTTTTTGAATTTGTCCGACAGCTACGTGGTGATTGGTAATAACCAACCCAGTTGGACTGATAAATGAACCAGAGCCGCCATCGGAAAAGCGAACACTGGCAAGCCTTACGTGGCGTAGCCAATCCTCGCTCAATTTGAAATTATAATCCTTTTCGAGTTGCTTGCTCGGCGGGTTGTCGAATGTCCACATGCCTTCGTCTGCACGCACGTTTCCGGTAAATAAAAAAAGAGCGGCAATAAACAAAAATTGCTGCCCGATATTTTTGAAGTTAATTTTGGTTGCCATTTTCAATATCCTAATTTAATAAATATATTTCTATTACGAAAATAGTATTAAAAAAGTTTCAAATATAGTTGAATTACATAGTATTTTCTTGATATTAATTATAAGATATATTTTTATCGATAAATTTTAACATATTAATTTGGAATTAGTAAAATTTTTCGTAAATTTGAATTGTATTATTGAAAATTTTGTAAAAAGATAAATTTTACATTAAAAAACTAATTGACGAAAGAGAAAAGAGGTTTTTATGTCATTAAAATTCATAAGTGCAGAAGAAGCTGCAAGTTACATAAACGATGGCGATGTTGTTGGATTTAGCGGATTTACTCCTGCTGGAGCGGTAAAAGTAGTGCCTATAGCAATTGGCGAAAAAGCAAAAAAAGAACACGCCGAAGGCAGAGAATTCAAAATCGGAATGATTACAGGCGCTTCGACTGGCGATTCGCTCGATGGCTCGCTTGCTCGCGCTGAAGCCGTAAAGTTTCGCACGCCGTATCAGTCCAATCCTGATTTGAGAAAGCTGATTAACGAAGGCAAAGCCGAATATTTCGATTCGCACCTTTCGGTGGTTGCTCAAAATTTGAGATATGGATTTTTGGGGAAAATGCAGTGGGGAATCATCGAGGCATGCGACGTAACAGAGGAAGGGGAAATAGTACTAACGACCGGCGTTGGCATTACGCCCTCGATTTGCAAGGTAGCCGATAAAATCATAATCGAACTAAATAGCTATCATCCAAAGGCATTGCGTGGTATTCACGATATTCATATTGTTGCCGATCCGCCACACCGCCGCGAAATTCCTATTTACACGCCAAAGGATAGAGCCGGCGATTGCGTTGTCAAGGTCGATCCGAAAAAAATCGTTGGTATCGTCAAAACTAATTTGCCGGACGAAGTCGGAGCATTTGCTAAAGCCGACAGCGTTACTCAAAAAATCGGCGAAAACGTTGCGGAATTTTTAACGCAAGAGATTAAGAACAATAGAATTCCCAAGGAATTTTTGCCAATACAATCTGGCGTGGGAAATATAGCCAATGCTGTTTTGGGAGCTTTGGGCGACAACAAAAATATTCCTAACTTCATGATGTACACGGAAGTTATCCAAGATTCTGTTATCAAGCTCATGCGTGAAGGTCGCATTACTTTTGCCAGCGGTTGCTCGCTTACTGTTACGAAAGAAGCATTAGATGAAATATATTCCAATTTGGATTTCTATATGCCAAAACTCGTTTTGAGGCCTCAAGAGATTTCAAATAATCCAGAAGTAGCACGCCGTTTGGGTATTATTTCGATTAATACTGCGCTCGAAGTCGATTTATTCGGCAATGTGAACTCTACTCAGGTGATGGGACAAAAGATGATGAACGGCATAGGCGGCTCGGGCGATTTCACACGCAATGCTTATATCTCGATTTTCACATGTCCATCGGTAGCAAAAGGTGGCAAAATTAGCGCGTTTGTGCCTATGGTCTCACACGTGGATCACAACGAGCACTCGGTACAAGTCATTATTACTGAGCAAGGCATTGCAGATTTGCGAAGCAAATCGCCTCGTAGGCGAATGGAGGAAATCATCAATAACTGCGTGCATCCGGATTACCGCGACCAGCTGAACGAATACGTACACTTAGCAGGCGACACGCACACGCCACAAACGCTTTCCGCAGCTTTCGGCATGCACAACCATTTCATAGAAACCGGCGACATGCGCGGCGTAGATTGGAAAAAGTATTTGTAAACAGGCGTCAGGAAAGGCATTTAGTTTTCGGTTAGCAGTGGTCATTTTTCGGTAAAGGCAGGGCTTCGACAAGCTTGAGCCTCCGAAGAAGGCAAAATAATGGATTTCGTAGGGGCAGACCCATCTGTCTGCCCTTTGTAATCCAGATGTACTCCACTTCACTCCAGATGTCCAACAACTCAAAAGTGTGGCACATCAGGGATAGTTCTTTTTCCTACTGCCCGAAGCGTAACGCCCATAGCCTTCTTCGGTGGCTGAGCGAGGTCGAAGCCCTGCTTTTCATCGACAACCGATAACCCAACCACCCTCCCACTTGCAAAATTTTCTTCTAATAATAAATATTATCATTCGTTTATAATAATTAATATAACATCGGAGGTCGTTATGAAATTCAAGAATATTTTGATTCCAACTGATTTTTTTGAGGGCTTTTCGCTCGCTCTCTCTTATGCTAAAACTATGGCTACGAGCGATGAAACAATGTTGCACATTTTACACGTCGTCGAGCCGTCGCTATATCCTGCGGATATGGGCTTTTCGCAAATAAGCTATGTAGATTTAGAAAAGGAACTTTTTGCCAGTTCGCAAATTGAAGTCGATGCTATTGTCAGCCAGTTACAAAACGAAAACTACCGTTTTACGACAAAAATCTTATTCGGGCGAGCGAGCGACCAGATTATCAATTACTCTCTCGAGAATAATATAGATTTGATTTGCATCACCACAACCGGCAGATCCAGCTTCGATAGGTTTATTTTTGGCAGCACTACAGAAAAAGTTTTGCGACGGGCAGAATGCCCCGTTTTGTCAATAAAAATACCGGAGGAAAAAAATGATTGAAGCAGTGATGATTGACTTCGGAAGCGTTATTTACAATGCCGACACTAAACGAGCCTTAGCAGCCTTTTCTAAATATTCCGCTTTCCCTGATAAGGTGCGCAATCTTCCCGATGAGGACTATGACCAGCTTGTTAGCAAATATGAAAGCGGGGAAATGAGTTCTCAGGAATTTTACGAATTTGCACGTGAAAAGCTAAGTCTTAACGCAACGCTTGAGGAATTCCACAGTGCTTGGAACAAAACGCTTATCGGCGTTTATTCTTTCGCTTTCGATTCCGTAACAATCCTTAAATCAAATTATAAACTGTTGCTTTTGAGCAACACATCGCCTTGGCACTACGAAGTTTTCGAGCCTGAATGCCGGCATATTTTTGATTTATTCGAGAAAACATATTTTTCGCATCTCGTGGGATTGCGTAAACCTGACAAAATTATATATGAATATGTTATGCAAGAAAGTAATCTTTCGCCAGAGAATGTTTTATTTTTAGATGATAAAGAGAAGAATTTAGAAGGCTTTCAAAAAATAGGCGGCAAAACACTTTTGATAACCAAAGATTTCTCTCTGATGGATTTTGCAGAAAAGCAGAACAGGTAACAGGTGGCAGTAGTCAGGGAAGCAGGTTCTTAGTTTGCAGTGGTCAGTTTTCGGTGAAAGACAACTCCTACTGAGCTTTCCAAGATGAGGCTGCCCCGATAAGGTATATTTTTAGGTTTTATACATAACATTTTTGTTAAATGAACAATAAAACTGCAAACATAATATGAACACCCCCTAGCCCCATCTTAAAAGAGGGGGGACAAGAACATGGAAATTGAATTTCGTAAATTCTTATAATTCAAGTGTTTCTTCCTCCCCCTCTTGTAAGAGGGGGTCGGGGGGCATTTAAAAATGTGGGTATCATCACAAGGTTATTTGAACATGCGTGCCAGCCTTAAAAGCACGTCATTCGACTTATGAGACAGCCCCACATCTAATAAAAAGGCTAATAAATTGCCAAATTCTACCATAATTAAACTCCTACGGAGCTTGGAAGCGGATTCTTGTTATGTAGGGAACAACGATTGTTGTTATGTAGGGAACAACGATTCTTGTTCCCTACGTTCCCTACTGAGCTTTCCAAGATGTGCCACACTTTTGAAGAGTGGCACATCTGGAAAAGAAGCACAAATAGCAAGGACACGGCGTGCCGTGTCCCTACATCAAGAAAATCTGGTTTAAAAAGGGCAGACACTTGAGGTCTGCCCATACAAATTCCGCTGTTCTTTCTTTCACAATGCCTAACGCCTGCGAAGCAATCCACCGACAACCGATAACTGATTACTGATTACCGATAACTAAGTTATACCTTCGCAAATTCATCAAAGAAATGAGCGGCTGCTTTTATGCCACCGTAAAAATTATTCAAATCGAAATTCTCGTTTGGTGAGTGGATATTGTCGCCCGGCAAGCCAAAACCCATTAAAACAGGCGCCACGTTCAAAACTTCCGAGAAAAGAGCAACTATCGGGATAGATCCGCCTTCGCGCATGAATACAGGCTCTTTGCCAAAGGCAGCTTTTAGTGCTTTTTGCGCCGCTTTTATGCCCGGGCTGTCAATTGGCGTCAAAACTGGCTCGCCGCCGTGCAATGGATTTATCTCAATTTTTACAGTATCAGGCGCTATTTGCTTTAAGTATTTTATTATTTTATTTGTTATATCTTCCGGCTTTTGGTTTGGCACGAGTCGCATAGATATTTTTGCTGATGCTTCGCTTGGCAGAATTGTTTTAGCTCCCTCGCCCGTGTAGCCGCCTTTTATTCCGTTTATGTCGAGCGAAGGTCTTATCCATGTGCGTTCGAGCGGCGTGTATCCTTTTTCGCCCGTTAGTGCTTTCACTGACAAATCTTTTTTATATTTCTCTAAATCAAATGGCAATTTTTTAAAGTTTTCGCGTTCGAAATCCGTTACATCCAATACATCGTCGTAAAATCCAGGAATAGTAATTCGACCGTTTTCGTCTATAAGTTCATCTATCATTTTTGCAAGCACTTGAATAGGATTAGCTACTAAGCCGCCAAACGTACCGGAATGCAAATCGCGGTTTGGTCCCGTCAATTTCACTTCGATAAAAGAAATACCACGCAAAGCGTAACAGATAGATGGCACGTCATCGGCAAACCATTCGGTGTCGGAGATAACGACTGTGTCGCAAGCGAGCATTTCCTTGTTATTGCGGACGAAAGGATCTAAATTATTGCTGCCGGCTTCTTCCTCGCCTTCGATTACAAGTTTGACGTTTACGGGCAGCTTGCCGTTAGTCTTCAAATGTGCTTCGAGAGCTTTGAGTTGAGCAAAAACTTGTCCCTTGTCGTCAGCTGTGCCGCGGGCAAAGATTTTGCCGTTTCGGACTGTCGGCTCAAATGGCGGCGTATCCCAAAGCTCGATTGGATCAACTGGTTGAACGTCGTAATGGCCATAAATAAGTACTGTTTTGGCATTTTTGCCCGCACCAGTCCATTCGGCATACACAATAGGGTGACCTGCAGTTTCGACTACTTTTACGGTTTCAAATCCTATATTTAAAATATGATCTTTCAGATACTCTGCTGTTCGCTTAACTTCTTCTTTTTTCTCAGGTTCCGAGCTTATACTTTCAAATTTGAGAAATTCCATTAATCCCGTTAAATTCTCTTCTTTCTTACTTTCGATAAAACTTAAAACATCATCCATGATTCTTTCCTAAAAAATGCAATTAATAAAAAGACAAATTATATCAAATAAATTAAATAAAAAAACTAATTATTTTTTCTCGTCAATATAGCGGCGCTTGCTTGAGCCGTTGGAGTAACTACTAAACTTTGTATATTTACGTGGCGCGGCTGCTCAGCAACGAAGTACGCCGTTCTGGCTATATCTTCGCCCAAAAGTGCATCCAAGCCTTTGTAAACATTCGCTGCCCGTTCGGCATCTCCATGAAATCGTACAAGTGAAAATTCTGTTTCAACCATACCGGGGTCTATGCTACAAACTCTAATGTCATAGCCGTTTAAATCGACGGACATACTTTTGGAAATTGCTTTTTCGGCGTGTTTTGTGCCGCAATAGACGTTGCCAGACGGATAAACCTCGTGCCCTGCGATAGAGCCGATATTTATAACGTCGCCCGTATTTCTCCTAATCATCAATGGCAATACCATACGCGAAACGTATAGCAAGCCCTTTATGTTGGTGTCTATCATCTCTTCCCAATTTTCTATGAGTCCGTCTTGAATTTTCTCTAATCCGCTCGCTAAGCCGGCGTTATTTATAAGAATATCAATATCCTGCCAATCTTGCGGCAAGGAATTCACCATATCGTGTACTTCATTATATTTTCTAACGTCGCAAACTTTTACAAGCGATTTTGTGCCGTAGCGGCTTTTAAAATCTTTAGAAATTTCTTCCAATCGCTCTTGCCTGCGAGCAACTAAAATGAGTTGGGCTCCGTTTTTTGCGAAAAGTTCGCTACATGCTTTTCCAATTCCAGACGTAGCGCCGGTTACCATTACAATTTTGTTCTTCATGTTATTTTTAATTTTTGTTAAAGAAATCTAATAGCATATAAAATGCCAAACTTTAAAATTTTATCGATTATTATTTATTTTTTTTAAAAAGAGGCACAGTAAACGAAAATGTAGTGCCTTCGTCCGGTTTACTTTCGACGCTAATAGTGCCGCCATTTCTGTCTACAAATTCTTTTGATATCAAAAGCCCTAAGCCTGTGCCCTCTTCGTCGTTAGTTCCGCGAGTCGAGCGGTTATTGTCAATTTTGAATAATTTTTCTACCATTTCCTCGCTCATACCGACGCCATTGTCCTTTATGCTTATTCTCGCAAAATCGGTTTCAACTTTCGTAAAAACATTTATCTCTCCACCTTGCCGAGTGAACTTTATTGCATTTGTAAGGAAATTCCTGAGAACAGTATTGAGCATATTTGGATCTGCATAGAGCATTAAATTGCTATTTGCGTAATTTATGGTAATATCTTTTTTCTCGGTTTGAACCTCTAAAATCGCAATTTCTCCTGCGACAGCGACATCAAAATTAACCCTTTCTGGATTGAGGGCTAATTTGCCTGTTTGCGAGCGAGCCCACGTAAGTAAATTCTCCAAAAGCTTGAGTAATTGCAGCGATGAAGTATTGACCGAGACTAAAAATTCTCTCTGTTCGGTTGGCGTAATCTCCATAGTATCATCGATAAGTAATTCGCTTACTTGCTTTATCGAGCCAAGCGGGTTTTTTATGTCATGAGCAATAATAGAAAAGAAATTATCTTTCGTTTGGTTTAAATCCTGCAATTCATTATTCAGTGCTTCGAGTTGAATATTTTTTTCTTCTATTGTTTTATGACCTTTTTGACGAAAATAAAAAGCAATAATGAATCCTAATAAAATAATTGCGAGCAAAAAAGCAATGACAATATAAATTAATGATTGAAATTCTCTTTGTTTTAATTTTATATTGCTCAATTCATTGTCTTTTTTCAAAAGTAATATTTCTTTCTCTTTACTTTCTACATCATAGAAAGACAGAAGATTACCGATCTGGTCATACTTTTTAATGTTTATTATGCTGTCTTTCAATAAAATATATTTTTGGCTGAAATAATATGCCGCTTTATAATTATTCTTCTCTGCATAGAGCTTAGATTGTATATAGTAGGTGGTTGTCAAAAGCGGCAAAAGCTGGTGTTCCGAATATATTTTTTCTGCTTCTTGAAACAATTCAGATGACTTGTCATAATTACCGAGCCGGAATTCAATTTCGGCAATTGTGTTAAAAATACTTGTGGAGCTGTCCTTTGTTTTTGTAGAGTAGAAAAGAGCTTCGTAAGCTATTGTTTTTGCAAGTTTATAATCTTTTCTTTCGATGTATATATTAGCTAAATTTATAAGCGTATTAGACAAGTATTTATAATGCGGATATTCTTCAAAAAGCTTTTGTGCTTTTTTGTAATAGATTTCTGCTTCCTTATCATTTTCATAAGAATTATAAACCATTGCCATATTGCTGTAAGCCGCACCTATCCGATCCTTTCGCCCGAGGACAAGCCCAATTTCTAAAGCCTGTTTGAATAATTCCATGGCTTTACCGTAGTATTGCAAGTAATACTGATTTAAAGCGAAATCGTTGATAGCAACAGAGTGTACATTTAAAAATCGCTTTTGGTCTTCGCTTAACTTTCCTTTTAGTTTTCTATAGGCTTTGAGTGAATCGGATATATCTTTTTTGCTGAAATAACTTAAAGCTTTCGTAAAATATTGTATCGCTTTATCGTATTTGCCCAATTCATTGTAAACATTCCCCATTTGCGATTGGGCGAATACAGCACCCGGGTAATACTTTATCTTTTCAAATAAATCACTTGACAATTGAAAGGAATCAAGCGCTTTTTGGTATAAGGACTTATTAATGTTAATAGCCGCTATATTGGCTATACTCTTGGCAATCAGCATTGTATCGTTCAGCTCGTGGGATTCTTTCAAAGCCTCGCGATAGTATTTCATTGATAAATCAATATCTATCGTGAAATAAACTGAAGCAAGCGTTTGTATCGTTTCGATTTGCTGCGATCCAGTTTGTCTCGAAATAGCAGCTTTCAAACTGTCTTCCTTATTTGGATAGACTGGTGAAAATGGAGTTAACGTAAGGATAACTACAAGAATAAGGCTTAATTTCATATAAAATATATGTTTATTATAAAAGTTATTTATAGACGAACTTAAATCAATTTCGTATAAATTAATATATCCTAATATTGTTTACTTAGTTGATATATAAATAAATATCTCCGGAAATTGCACTTGTTCCATGTTTCCAATGTACATCAATATTTTGCTATTTTTTTATGTTCATTTATTAATGATTTATTCATAGTATTGAATTAATCATAATATATTGTTTTTGACGTCTTTTAATTATAAAATGTTAAATTTGAAATAATATAGGTAAATTAGAAAAATTATGAATAAGAACTTCAAAGCATTTGTAACAACAGTAAGCCCCGACGGCACAGTAATAAAAGAAATAACTACCCGAGAAGCTGAAATTGTAAACACCGGAGAAGTGATAATTAAAGTAAAATATTCTTCGCTTAACTTTAAGGACACGCTTTCGGCGAATGGCAATCGCGGCATTACGCGAAATTACCCACACACTCCCGGTATCGATGCCGCCGGCGAAATTGCAGAATCCGCAGACGCCCGCTTTAAAGTAGGCGACAGAGTACTCGTAACCGGATACGACATGGGCATGAATACAAATGGCGGCTTTGCAGAGTATATCAAAGTGCCTGCTGATTGGGTAGTTGCCCTTCCTAATGATGTCTCTTTCCGCGAGGCTATGATATACGGCACTGCTGGCTTTACTGCGGCTAATGCCGTCTTGGAATTCGAAGAATACGGCATAACTCCTGATAAGGGGGCAGTTCTCGTAAACGGAGCAACAGGCGGCGTGGGCTCGATAGCTATATCAATCTTGGCTAAATTAGGGTATAAAGTCATCGCCGCGAGTGGAAAGACGGAAAAATATGATGATTTAAAAGCTATGGGAGCAGCCGATATTATCGGACGCGAGGAACTCTCGGACACAAGCCCCAAGCCACTCTTGAAAAAAAGATGGATAGCTGCATTGGACAACGTCGGCGGAAATACTCTTTCTACTATATTACGCTCTACCGAAGATTACGGCATAGTCTGTAATTGCGGTATGGTTGAGTCTTCCTCGCTCGAAGTCTCGGTATTCCCGTTTATATTGCGTGGCGTCAGGCTCGTCGGCATTGCTTCGGCTGAAACAACAATGAAAAAGCGGCTTGCCATTTGGGAAAATATATTTGGATCTTACAGGCTCGCCTCTTATGGTTTCCCAATAAACGAAGTATCACTTGAAGAACTTCCGAAAGAAATTGATTTAATGAGCCGCGGTGGTCAATTCGGCAGGGTGATTATAAATTTGGAAAAATAACTTGTTTATATATAAAAAAAAGTGGTTTGCCGTTCAAAGCAAACCACTTTTTTTTAATCATTTGTTGTTGCACAAAGATTATTTTACGATAGCAACTGGCAAAGTAGTTGTATTACTACCAATTTTGGCTATTACGTAATACGAACCGCTTGGCAAGTATGAGCCGTCAAATTGGAAGGTGTGCTCGCCCGGAGCTACAGCACCGTTTACAATTAATGCCGCTTGCTTACCGGAGGCATCAACCAAGCTGATATTCACATCTTGATTTGTATAACCGGGTATGAAGCATTTGATATTTGTATTGGAAATAAACGGATTAGGACCAACGCTCAGCGAAGAATTAATCTGATTATCCAAAATGCCTGTAGCCGTAGCAGTACCAGTAAGGTCAACTTCTGAGCTAAAATGATCAGGATCATTTGTTACAAAGGTGAATTTGCCGGTGAAATCGCCTACTGCCAAGGGGTAAAATCTTAAAATAAAATTAAAGCTTGCTGCTGGTGGAATATCTGATGGTGGCAAACTGATAAGTTTGAAGGTTTCACCAGGATTGTCATTGGAGACAGAAAGTTCACTAATTACCAACGGTGCGATACCTGTATTGGTTATTTTAACTTCTCTGTCAGCAAATTTATTTTCTTCTAAATCATTGAAATTAATTAAAGTAACGTCTAATTTCAAACGTGGTCCAGTAGCTACCGAAGCAATACCGCTACCTTTTAAAGCAACTTTTTCTTGTTTATAAACAGGATCGTTATTGAAAATAATAATTTCCGACAATGAATATGATTTCTCTAATGTAGGAGAGAATCTAACAGTTATAGTAGAAGTTCCATCAGGAGCAATCACTGCGTCAGCTTCTTTAACAACTTCAAAAACGCCGTCAGGATCATTGTTTATTTCTAATTTAGAAATTTTAAGATCTGCATTACCAGTATTATAAACCTCAAAAGTTAAATCTTTTGATTTGCCAATTTCTACTTGTGCAAATTCCAAAGTACTGGTTTCTACGTTTATTTCAGCATCAAATACTTCTGGCTCGCCTACAAACCAACGCATAGCATTTTTCACAAATGTAGTTTTCATGTATTGATCCGATGTAACTTCGAGCGGGAAGCCCAAAACGACTAATTTAGCGCCGTTTGCTTTCTCTACGCGAATAGCAGCAGTTTCATTGAAATTACCATCATAGATACCAATTTGTTTAGCAGCACTGGCGCCAGGAATTGTGAAAAAGTCCGAATATGGTGTCCAAAGTTGATTTGAAGAGTTAAATTTCGCAACAAATTGTCCCGTTATAGTGTCTTTGTCAATTCCATTTACGTTAAAAGGATGAATTGTAATCGTGCTACCACTTGTTGTTGACCAAGTTTTGGCACCACCAAAAGAAACTTCTGCTTCATTATTATAAAAATCAGTATAAGCTGTTTTCAACTCAACTGGAGTTTGAGACAAACTCATTAAATTAGCAGACACGTCGGAAGAAACAAAAACGTTTTTGCCTTTAGCTAACATTGATTTCATATAATTAATATGTGCTGGTTGCATATATGTAATGCCGTTTTGCGTGGACGTAAATGAGAAAAATGCTACGTCGAAATCATCTGCTGTATAGGCTGTGGCAACTGCAGCAGTAAAAGGAATGACGGCTGAATTTTCATAATAAATCGTACCCGTCAGCGCTGCTTGTGAATACATCGTTCCCAAACCTGTGCCTGTGTAGAAAAAGGCATATTTTACTGCTTCTGATAAGTAATACATAGGAAATGTAGCTGAAACAGGCAATACACCCGGTACGTCCATCGGTATAGCTGTTACGTTAACTGTTCCAAAAGCAGACGTCTCGCCAGCAGTAACAGTAAGATTAACATTGATTGAACCTCCAGCAGGGACATTAGCTTCTGTTTTATCGATGTAAGCGGACCAATCATCCGGCAATGTGGATACATCCACACCAATCAAAGCTTTCATTTTAAATGAATTTGGGTTGGTAATCGTTACGACGCGAGAAAGTTCTTCTGTGCCGATTTTATTTGCTTGCGATGTCGAAGAAATTGTGAATTTCGCTTCAGCCATGTTTTCTATACCTGTTAAGTCAGGAATAATTGAATTGCCGGCTTGCAAAATTTCAGGTGTGCTTGCATTTTGAACCCAAGCTACTACGAACAACATCGTAGGATTCCAATTTGCATTGTCATCAAAGCTAAATGAGAAATTCTTTGTTTCGTTTGCATTGACATTGAATGTTTGGCCAGATGACGGTGTCAAAAATTTGCGAGCTATGAAATAAAATTCTTTCTCGCCATTGTTGCCTGCTTGTGCATAATGATGAAAAGCTTCGACAACTAATACTCTTAAATTTGTACCCAAATATTTTGCCGAAGAATTAACGCTTATGTCAGCATAATTTTGTATACCATTTTTGGTTTTATCAATTGTAATAGTCAAAGGCGAGGTTGTTCCGGCGATTTGATTGACAATTTGTTCGTAGCCGGATAGAGGAATAGGATTACCTTTGTAAGCATTGCCATTTACTACCAAATGCGGAACTCCAGTAACTGCATATTTGGTAACCATATCGGAAGCAACTGTAGGATTTTGTCCGTTCATAACGTCTGAGCCAGGCCAGTTTACGTGGTATGATATTGGTACTATCTTATCCAAATTGGATTTGACATAAGGGTAATATGTCGGTGCCGAAGAAGCGCAAGGAGGACAACTTGCATTTGTAAAATGCTCGAAAAGTGCTTTGCGTGGCGAATCGGCTTGCGATGTGCCTATCATAGCAAATATTGCAAGCAACATTGCTAATGAGAATAAACGTTTCATTGTAAATCTCCAAATTTATAAATCAAAATATTTAATTCATATATGTATAATAACACTTATAAAGGCTGTTTGGTTACATTATATAATCTATTAATCTTTTCCACATTAATAATAATTCTAAAAATCAATTATATAATTTACTAAAAAAAAAGTTTATATAAAAGAATATTTTACAATTTTACATATATATTAATTTTTAATAATTTTCATTGGTAATATAAAGAGTTTCACCGTAGAAGATTTTCAAATTCCAATGGATAATAAATCTTTTCCAAAACTAATCCTTCGGGCGGAGCTATCCTTGATATAATCAAACGATTCGGGCGCACCAGCTTTTCTTTTACATCTTCGAATGTTCTTTTTTTCTGTGCCAAATCTAACATAGTGCCGACAATCGAACGCACCATTCCGTAAACAAATCTGTTTGCTTTTATGTGAAAAATAAATAATCCATCGCTACGCTTTTCCCAACGGCTTTCTTCTACCGTGCATTTATAATTATGCGTATCCGGATTGTACTTCGAAAAAGCTGAATAATCATGCTCGCCAACGAAAAGTTCGGCTGACTGGAAAAGTAAATCTTCACTAAATGGATATTTAAAGTAACTGGCGTACAGCCGAGAAAAAACAGATTGCCGAAGCGATAGTGAGTATGAATATTCCCGTGCCACAGCGCTGAAGCGAGAATGAAACTCTGCCGGCATTTCTCGAGCTTTCGTGATACATATATCTTTTGGTAGAATGGCGTTTAAGGCTATTATCAGTTTTTCAATTGGAATAGGGAAATCATCGGCGGCTGAAAAATTGGCTGTCTGCCCGCGTGCGTGAACGCCGGCATCAGTGCGACCGGCTCCGATAATTCCAATTTTAATGCCTGTTAATTTATATAGCGATGTTTCAATTGTTCCTTGTATAGTTATCTGGTTCGGCTGGATTTGCCAACCCGAATAACGCGTACCATCGTATTCAATCAACATCGCAATATTTTTCATTCGCTACTGGGTTCAATCAATGAATATATTACCGGATAATTTCGCCCGATTTCAGCATAATCAAGACCATAGCCAACTACGAATGCTGGGGGGATTTCTACACCAACGTAATCAATTTTCATATCGCTTTTCATTGTATCGGGCTTCAAGAGAAAAGTTGCTATTTTTATCGAACGAGGATTGTAACGAGAAAGCTCGCGAATTAATTGCGAAACGGTGAGACCTGTATCAACAATATCTTCGATTATTATAACATCTTTGTCCTCTATACTTCCAGACATTTGTGTAACGAGGACATTTCCCGTAGAAACCATGCCGCCGCCGTAGCTTTTAGCGCGAATAGACTCGACAAAGCAATCTAAATCTATTTTCTTTAATAAATCAACCGCAAAAAACACAGCGCCCTTGAGAGTAATAACGAAAACAGGACAAGTGCCTTTGTAGTCGCGATTGATTTCTGTGGCAACTCTTTCTACCGCTTGCTCGATTTGATTAGCATCCAAAAGCACACCAAACGTTTTGCCGTGGATTGTTACTTGTTCAGGGTAATTATACATATATTATTTCTCGTTGTACCTTATTTCAATTTTTAAAATACTTTGCGATTCCGGTTTTACTTTGAATTTTTCACTAATTCGCTTGCCGAGTATCCAAATTATCTCTGTTTGAGCAGCCAAAACCAAAACATTTTGTCTATCAACAAAATCTACTTTTTCATTAGTTAAAAAATCGGTTATTTTCATCGTACCTGTCATACCGAGTGGCTTAAATACGTCTCCCTCTTGCCAAGTACGCAAAAATAAAGCCGGTGGCACGCTTTGCATATCAAAATATTCTACATTTGGATTCTTACTGAATTCCATTTGCTTTCTGGTAACTTCTTTGAGAACAATTGTAATATTGCTAACTTTGAACTTCCCTATTCTATCAATTACCGTGTTTATTTCTTTCAAATATTGCTTTCTGGCAAAAACAATAGTGTTTCTGTCCCTGATAGCAGTAATTGTTTTAGTAACTTCGCACTTGGCGCCAATTTCTGAATCTTGTAGCGCCACGACTCTATCGATAGATTTCAGCGAAGGCAACTGCACTCGCAAGTATTTCATCAAAGCGGATTGTATCATCTCGCCTTGGATGAAGCGGTCGAATGTTTGGAAAATCGGCAGCTTGATTGTAAATTTATCAGTTTGGACGTCTGTCAATACGTTAGGCAAATTATTTCGTACGTAGCCATGGATAATCCTATCGGCTCCTTGCATCAGCTTGGATGTACGATTTATAATTTCCACAATCTTTGGATTGTAATCATTTTTTAGTTTTGGAATAAGGTCATGCCGTACTCTATTACGTGTATATCCCTGTAAAGAGTTAGTTTCATCTTCGTGCCATTTTATCTTACGTAATTTCGCATATTTGATAAGCGTTGCTTTGTCGAAATTTATGAACGGTCGGATAAGAAGTACGTCCTTTACAAATTGCCTGCGGAAAGGTATGCCGCTTAAGCCAGTCAGCCCCGCCCCGCGGAGTAAATTCATTAGGAATGTCTCGGCTGAATCATCGGAAGTATGCGCAGTGGCAACGAAATCTGAATTTAAATTGCGCGAGGTACGCTCCAAAAAGCTATAACGTAAAAATCGAGCTGCCGCTTCTATGCTGACCGCATTCTTTTCGGCATAAGTGCGAACTTTTCCGCCTGCTACGTAAACCGGCAAATTATACGCTGCCGCCACGTCTGAAACAAATTGCTGGTCATTATCGCTCGAATCGCCGCGTAAATTATGATTGTAATGTGCTACGAAAATGCTGAATTTATACTTATCCGACAGCAAAGCCAATATATCGAGCAAAACTATAGAATCGACGCCACCACTGACGGCAACCACTATTTTTGACGATCTATCGACATACATTTCATGTATTAAAAAATGCTCTACATCCGACAAAAATTTGGTTATAAACTCATTTTTTTTCTCCTCGACAGTAAGCAGTTTTTCCGGTGCAATTGTATACAAATCTACCAGCGGCTCAATGGTTTTCATTCGAACTGGCGGTGTTGCTGGTTCTTGGTTGAATTTGGAAACAATAGCATCTTTTATGGACGAACTCGCTGTTTCTTTTTCTTCTTCACTAACAGGCTTTGGCTTATTATTTTCGTCCTTAGTTACTACGATAAATTGATTCTTCTTAGTTTTTTTGCCTCTTCTTTTTTTGCTCTTTCTAACTTTATCAAGTATCGATTCTTCACTTTCAGGAATTTCTTTATCCTTAGCATCATCTTGTTCGCCATCGGTGGGTTCAGTTTTGTCAATCTCTCGATTTGCCTTTTCGCCTTCGATCCCTTCGCTCGAAACAGATTTTTCGTGTTTGATTTGCTCTGACGGAATGCCGTCTGATGCCTCCCCAGTCGGCTCGTTTTCATCAATTACAATAGGCAGCAATGTTGTCTTTTTCGGTCTTCCACCTCTTTTTTTGCGAGTGTGGGGTTGCTCTTTGTTTGCCACCTCAGACGAAGGTACGACATTTTTCGCATTTTCCAAGCCTTCGGGTTTAGAAAGCTCAGAGCCTTTTTCACTACTTTCGTCTGTTGAAAAAGTTTTCTTACGACTTTCTTGCAACGTCGCCTGTTCGCTTGCTCGCAAGTTTTCAGACCTCTTTTCAGGAGTGCCGCTCAAAGGCAATTTTTTCTCATCATCAACTGGATTAGGCGAAATTACGGTTTGTGTTTCCTTAGCTTGCCTTGCTTTATTATCTTGAGGTTTACCAACATTTTTTTTGGGTCTGCCGGGACGTCCTTTAGCAGGCTTAGAAGTTTCGGTTATCGCTTTTTTCGTTTCAATTGGCAAATTAGCAGTTTCGCTTTCTTCTTTTACCATTGGCGACGTAACGTGCAAATCTGTTTGAATGTGTTTTTTCGGAGGTCTGCCCGGACGCCTTTTCAGCTTAATTTCTATTGAATGACTAATATTTTTAATATCTTTTTGCAATGAAACTTTTTCGGAAGGAATATTTTTCTCTGCCGAATCATTAGAAACTACTGCAATGGGTTTGTCAGCGTTCTTAGCGTTATTTGCATTTATTTTTTTTGAATCACTCGTTTTATCAACGATTGATTCCTCTTTTTTTATTTTTGGTGGTCTTCCGGGTTTTCTTTTTGCAGACGTCGTAGCCTCAGTACCAAATTTTCTTTTCCGCGAATTATTTTTTTGGGGCTTCGCTTCGTCCACGGGAGTTACTTCATCAGCGGCAAGGAATAATATTTCTTCATCGGTCAACCTTTTGGCTGATGAATACTTTTTTTTGGATAAATTTTTCATTCTGTCCCCTTTTAATAATATACTAAAATAAATAACGTTTAAATAATAAAAATAACTTTATTTATTATGAACTTGTTTAGATTTTAGTATAGCTTAGCAATAACTGTTTATATAATACGATTATATGTAATAATATATATTACAAATATATGATAATTATTTGAAAATATTAATAAATATTTTATAATAAAAAAAATTAAAAAACATATTGCCATTAAGCAATATATCGAATTTTAATTCGTTTATAAATTAAAATTATTTTACAATATTACAAGGAATAACTAAGATGGAATTTTTAACAAAAGAGACATTTACCGAAAAAGTATTTGATTTTGAAAAAAGTCAAGAATGGCAGTTCAAAGGTACAAAGCCAGCAATCATCGATTTTTACGCTGATTGGTGCGGCCCCTGCAAAATGGTAGCTCCGATATTGGAGGAACTTTCCAATGAATACAACGGACTAGTAGATATATATAAAATTGATACCGAAGAACAGCAAGAGCTTGCCGCTATGTTTGGCATACGAAGCATACCTTCAATTTTATTTATCCCGATGGACGATAAACCGCAAATGGCAGTCGGCGCAATCCCGAAAGAAGGCTTTATAAAAGCGATTGAAGACATTTTTAGTGTAAAAAATCCTAATCAAAGCAATATTATATTAAATTAATTTATAATATTTATATTTAATTTAATGTTTTAAATTTTAAAAAAAAGCAATTCTGACCCCGAAGAATTGCTTTTTTTGCACTTTTTATATATAAATCATTAAATAATTCATTTTTTAGTTGAACGGACATATATCCAAGAAAACATATAAATTACTTATCAGATAGAAATTGTAAAATTATCGATTTTTTATATACGAGAATTTTTGTAATTTTACTATTTTGTAATCATCATAAAAGATAAAACTTTTTATTGATGAATATTAAATGATATAGACCTGAATTTTGATATAAAATAAAAAATATATTTGGAGTTATAAAAATGGTTGATAGAAATTTATACGCACTAATATTGGGCGTTTCGAGCGGATTTGGTCGTGCGTGCGCTGTTGAACTAGCACGAATCGGCTACAATATTTATGGTGTCCATTTGGATACCGGCACTAATAAAGAAAAAACGGAAGAATTTCGCCGCGGTTTGGAGCAGTTGAATATAAAAGCTACTTTTTTCAACGTAAACGCTGCCGATGACCAAAAGCGGAAAGAAATTATCCAAGTCATTAGTGATAATCAGGCTGCCAACCCGAAGCAGGTTTTGCGCGTACTTATTCACTCGCTGGCTTTTGGCGCTATTCGTCCTTTTTTCTCGGAGAATTCGGAAGAAATGGTAAATAAAAGGCAAATCGAAATGACAATGGACGTGATGAGTAATAGCCTTGTTTATTGGGCACAAGACTTGTTTAAATTACGTTTGCTGGCAGAAAATTCCCGTATTTTCGGTCTGACAAGCATCGGTGGCTCGCGTGCTATGGCAAATTACGGCGCTGTTTCGGCTGCCAAAGCATCTCTCGAAGCCTACATACGCCAAATTGCTGTCGAGCTTGCGCCTTACAAAATTACTGCTAATGCAATCTTGGCAGGCTTGACCGACACGCCTGCTGCACAGAAAATTCCCGGCTTCCCGAAAATGCTGAAACACGCTAAGCAACACAATCCTTTTAACAGAAACACTGTTCCAGAAGACGTGGCACAAGCTATTTCTTTGCTGATTGACGAGAAATTTTATTGGATAACCGGACAAACTATCGGCGTCGATGGCGGCGAAAATATCCTTAATTTTATTGAGTCATAATATTTGATTGAAATAAAATTTATATGATTTAGCATATTTTATAAAAAATGTTTTTTTGAATCTTACTTTTGAAAATAATTATATTAGGTTTTTTGTATGTTTGAACTCACTTTTTCCGAAGAGCAACAAATGCTCCGCGACATGGTTCGCGATTTTGCGAACAACGAATTAAAGCCCATAGCGGCTCAAATCGATGAAAATGAAGAAATCCCAATGGATATCATCAAAAAGATCGGTGAACTCGGTCTTTTAGGTGCTGCTTTCCCCGTTGAGTACGGCGGAAGCGGTTTTGGTGAATTTGGCTATTGCATTGTCCAAGAAGAAATAGGCCGTGCCTGCCTTTCGACTGCTACAATGATTGGCGCACACGTATCTATCGGCACAAATTCGATTTATATCGGTGGCAACGAAGATTTAAAGCAACGTTACGTCGTGCCTTGCGCCCAAGGCGAAAAAATAGCTGCTTTCGCTTTGACCGAGTCGCAAGCCGGCTCTGACGCTTTCGACGTTAGCACAAAAGCCGAAAAAGACGGCAACGAATGGATTATAAACGGCGAGAAAATGTGGATTACAAACGGTCCTTTCGCTGACGTTTTTGCTGTTTACGCAAGAACCAAACGCGGCATCACTGCTTTCGTTGTGGAAAAAGGCGCTCCCGGATTTTCAGCCGGCGAGCCAGAGAAAAAATTAGGCATACGCGGAAGCAAAACTTCCACGCTGTCCTTCGATAACGTTCGCGTTCCACAAGAAAATATGATTGGCGACGAAGGTCGCGGATTTTTGATTTCCATGAAAACACTTGACGCTGGACGTTTGGGCTTAGGCGCTGCTTGCTTGGGCGCATGCAAGGAATTGCTCGAGATGAGCGTCCGCTATGCCAAAGAACGCAAACAATTTAACGAGCCAATCGCTAATTTCCAAGCTGTACAATTCATGATTTCCGATATGGCGGCGCTGATATATCAAGTAGAATCTTTGGTTTATCGGACAGCTTCGCTTTACGACCAAGGCACAATGCTCAGCCGACAATCAGCTATGGTAAAACTCGCTGCCAGCGAAGCTTTGGACAGATGCGTCGATCACGCTATGCAAATACACGGCGGCATGGGCTACTCCCGTGAGCTACCAATCGAAAGATTTTATCGCGATTCGCGCATTAACCGCATTTTCGAAGGCACCACCGAAATACAAAAACTCGTTATCGCCCGCGATATTATCAAACGCAACGGAATAATGTAGTTTCTTAGTTGTCGGTTATCGGTTTTCAGTTTTCAGTTGTCAGTTTTCGGTAAAGACGAATAGGCAGCAGGAAAGAAAGGCATTGGGCAGTAGGCTTTAGGCGTTGGGAAATGAAATCCCTAGATGTGGCTGTCTCATAAGGTATTAATTTGAGTAATATGGTCAGACAAGAATGTCCGACCTACCGATAATGCATGAGTTAGTAGGATAGA
>JBBRJR010000002.1:0-29958 GCA_038218865.1 Kapaibacterium sp. (SeqCode)
TGGAATTTCATGCTAACTGTTTTTCATCTGAGAAATTACCTTTTAGAATTGTTTTCCTTTTGAATACAAAGGATTTCAATTATTTTGATTCATTAATAATTAGCGAAACACAGAGACAATATAACTACCCAACACGCTCATATTTGTTAATTTATGCAAATAAACCAATCACAGATACAATAGATATCGGTGAGGCGACAGGTGCATCAGTTCATTCAAATATGCCAAACCAAGCATTATGGTTTGAGTATTACGATATAATTAATAGCACTCTAATTCCTGACCATTACTTTTCTTGTATCACCTATCCAATGCATTGCGAAACAGAAAAAATAATCTTTAATTATAAAGGATTTCAGGGCAATCCATATATCATTATGCTTACAAACGACACTACATCTTTGGTTAATGGTCTGCCAGTAACTGACGAACTGCGAAAAAAGTTAAACAATCTTCCTAATCAATAGTCGGTTTTCGGTTGGCAGTTGTCGGTAGAGAAAGGCATTGGGCCTTGGGCATTCGATGGAGTCCACCTTCCGGGGTGGCCTCCATCTAAATGCCCAAAGCCTTTTTTTTCTGCCTTTACCGAAAACCGTCTACTGATAACCGAAAACTAAATGAACCTCACCCCGGCCCTCTCCATGAATGGAGAGGGAGGAAGAAGTAGCTGATATATAACCACTTGTGCGTTTCTTAGATGGAGGCCACCTCTAAGGTGGACTCCATCTAAATGCCCAAAGCCTACAGCCTTTCTTCACCGATAACTGGAAACTGACCACCGGAAACCAACGAAGAAGGGCACGGCATGCCATGACCCTACAAGAAGAAAAACCTCATTATATGACTTTCCTGAAGCCTGATACCTGAAGCCTGATACCTGTTATGCCTTTCGTGACGCCTGTCATCAATATTGTCTTATTATTTTCGTTTACGTCTTTTTAGACTTTACTGTAATATGATGAAACAATTAAATGCTGGTTTTATATTAGGCGCTGCACGAAAAGAACAGTTCCCACCAACAACGTCGCCAGAAGTTGCTTTTTGTGGACGCTCGAATGTTGGAAAATCTACTTTGCTCAATAGCATTGTGCTTAATAAAACTGTTGCCAAAACCAGCTCTACGCCTGGCAAAACGCAACAGATTAATTTCTTTAATATCGAAGACAAATGGATATTCGCAGATTTGCCGGGCTTTGGCTATGCTGCTATTGGCAAAAAGTATCGTGAGATGTGGTCAGAGCTTAATTGGCAATACCTCGAAGGACGCGAAAATTTAAAATTGATTTGCGTTTTGATTGACTCGCGGCATGACCCAATGCAATCGGATATTGATTTAATCGAACGTTTAGAATTGCTCGGCAAAAAATATTTGATAATTCTTACAAAGTGCGACAAAATCAATAAAGTAGCCGTAAAGGAACGGAAAAATCAGCTTGATAATTTGATTTCGTTATGTAAATTTGCTGTCGAAGTTTTGCCCTACTCCTCTCAAACAGTTGCTGGACGCGATGAATTGCTTGCTATATTTAAGAAAAACCTAATTTAAGTGATAATAATGAATAATCAACAAATTCTTGATAAAATTAATGGTGCTTTCGCCGAAAATATAGACGTTAAGAAAAAAACTTTAAGCGAATGTTCTGAAGATATATTCGATATAGCATCAACTTTAGCTGAAACTTTGCGTAACGGTGGCAAACTGCTCTTTTGTGGAAATGGCGGCAGTGCAGCTGATGCTCAGCACTTAGCGGCTGAGCTGGTCGTCAGGCTTCGCAGCCATGTAAATCGTCCGGCACTGGGAGCCATTGCTCTAACTGTCGATACATCGATTATTACCGCTGCCGGCAATGACATTGGCTTTGACAATCTTTTTGCTCGGCAAGTTGAAGCTTTAGCAAGAAAGGGCGACGCTTTAATTGCCATTTCTACAAGTGGCAATTCCGAAAATGTTTTGCGAGCTGTTCAGCAAGCCGATTTAATGGGCATCGAAACAATCGGGCTTTTGGGAGCGGGCGGCGGCAAACTCAAAGATAAATGCACGAAGTCTGTCGTTGTTCCCTCAAACACTACCGCAAGAGTGCAGGAAACACATATATTGATTGGACACATTTGGTGCGAGACAATTGAAGAAATACTATTCCCTGAGCTTTTTGTTTAATTTTTTGAAAAATAAAAAATATTTGGAGACGATATGGAGATTTCAAAATCGAAAGAATGGCACGACTTACAGCTTCATTATGAAAATACTCATAATGTAAAAATGAGGGATATGTTCGATGCTGATATGTATAGATTTGAAGAATTTTCAATTGTACATGATGACTTTTTATTTGATTTTTCTAAAAATAGGTTGACGAGCGAAACCATTGGTTTGCTTGTAAAATTAGCTGAGAAAGCTGGTTTGCAAGCGAAAATAGATAAGATGTTTGCTGGCAAAAAGATTAATACTACCGAGCAAAGAGCCGTTTTGCATACTGCTCTTAGAAATTTCTCGGACGAGCCGGTTAAAACTGACGGAGTTAACGTTATGCCCGGCATTCGTGCCGTTCGCGAGCATATCAAGAACTTTGTCGATGCTGTGCGTTCTGGTGCTTGGCTCGGCGTTACAGGGAAGCGCATAACCGATGTGGTGAATATCGGCATTGGTGGCTCCGACCTTGGACCAGCGATGGCTTCAACTGCTTTAAAGCACTTCTCGGGCAATTTACTTAACGTTCACTATGTTTCCAACGTGGATAGTACGGATATTTTAGATACTTTGGAGAATCTTAATCCAGAAACCACGCTATTTGTTATAGCTTCCAAAACATTTACCACACAAGAAACTTTGACTAATGCAAAGACTGCCAAAAAGTGGTTTATGTCCCGCATTGCTCATATTGAAAAAGATATGACAAATCATTTCGTTGCTCTTTCGACAAACGAAAAAGCATGTGTGGAGTTTGGTATCTCTCCTAATAACATGTTTCACTTCTGGGATTGGGTCGGGGGCAGATATTCGATGTGGTCGGCGATTGGTCTTTCGGTTGCTCTTTATGTAGGTTATGAGAATTTCGAGGAGATGCTGAAAGGCGCCTTCGAAGCAGACGAGCATTTCCGCTCCGCCCATTTCAGAGAAAATATTCCTGTGCTAATGGCGCTGATATCCGTTTGGTATAATAATTTTTTTGGTGCAGCTTCCCAAGCTGTAATTGCTTATGACCAAAATCTTTTGAAGTTCACAGAGTATTTACAGCAACTGGATATGGAAAGTTTGGGCAAATCAGTTACGCTCTCGGGCGAGAAACTGGCAATCAATTCAGGACAGATTATTTGGGGTACTATCGGCACGAATGCTCAGCATTCATTTTTCCAATTACTTCATCAGGGAACGCGATTAGTACCGGCGGATTTCATTGCGACGATAAAGAACAATGACCCAGAAAGCGACCATAAAGCAATATTGTTATCAAATTTCTTTGCCCAAACAGAAGCTCTCATGCGTGGCAAAACCGAAGAAGAAGCCCTTCACGAACTTCGTAGTGAGATGAAGGAAGAAGCCGAGATTTTGAAATTGTTGCCTCATAAGGTTTTCGAAGGAAACAAGCCGACAAACACTATTTTAATTAATGAACTAACGCCAAAGTCTTTAGGCAAGTTAATTGCCTTTTATGAACATAAGGTATTTACAGAAGGCGCCATTTGGGATATAAATCCATTTGACCAATGGGGCGTCGAGCTGGGCAAACAGTTAGCTAAACGGATTTTACCGGAATTAGCTGCAGATTGCCGTGTTCATTCGCACGATTCTTCGACAAATGGATTGATAAATTACTCTAAAACCAAAAGATATAGTATTTAATTCCTGAAATTACTATTACTTTATTATAAATAAAAAAACTTCGGAATATTAAATGGAAGAGACGAAAAAGCCAATTATTTTAAGTGGAATAACGCCTTCAGGCATTTTGACTATCGGGCACCTCACCGGCGCAATGCTGAATTGGGTACGTTTGCAGGATGAATATGATTGCTATTTTATGATTGCTGATATGCACGCAATTACCCAGCGCCAGACGCCGGCTGATTTGCGGCAACGCACGCTGGATACCGCTGCGATGTTTTTAGCAGCCGGCATTTCTCCTGAAAAAAGCACATTATTCATACAATCACACGTACCGGCACACAGCCAGCTCGCATGGGTTTTAAATACTTTTACCGGTATGGGCGAATGCTCCAAAATGACTCAGTTCAAAGATAAATCACAAAAGAATCCTGAGAATGTAAATGTGGGATTATTTTCTTATCCTGTACTTATGGCGGCAGATATTTTGCTTTATCAGGCGAATTTGGTTCCTGTCGGCGAAGACCAGAAGCAACATTTGGAGCTTTCGCGAAATTTAGCTCAACGATTTAATTTCCATTATTCGGACACATTTAGAATGCCCGAGCCTTACATACCGAAGCTTGGCGCTCGCGTTATGAATTTGCAAGAGCCTACTAAAAAAATGTCGAAGTCGGACGAGAACCAAAACGCTACGCTGTTTTTAAACGACAAGCCCGAAGTAGTGAAAAATAAAATCAAACGTGCAGTTACGGATTCCGATGCAGTAGTCCGCTATGACTTAGCTGCTAAGCCGGGCGTGTCTAACTTGATGCAGCTTTATTCGATTGCAACCGGCAAAACCTTCACAGAAATAGAAGAAATTTTCGCTGGCAAAGGCTATGGCGATTTCAAAAATGATGTTGCACAAATCGTTTCTGAATATATGCGTCCGATTAGCGAAAAATTTGAGGATATTTCGAGCGACAAAAATCAACTCAAAGAAATTTTGTCATTCGGAGCTGAAAAAGCAAGCCATGCTGCAAATAAAACATTGCGTAAGGTTTACAAAAAAATTGGATTTGTTAGCTTTTAATTAACTGTTTTGAATATTTCAATATCAATAATTTATGAATAAAAGCCTTTTTATTTCGCTTTTTTTAATTTCTTCTATCTGTAAATTAAATGCTCAAATGCTTGGGACGCTGACCGAAGTGTCATTCGTCGGATCTGTAACGGGCGAAACAGTAAATTTCAGCATTTATCTGCCTGTAAATTATACCGCGAGCGACAAGGCATATTCGGTTATTTATCATTTGCATAGCTTGGGCGATAATTATCGTAGTAATGCTTGCCCTCTCGTCATAAATGCATTTGAAAATTCTGCGGATTTGGGATTTATCGATGACGCTATCATCGTCTTTCCCGATGGCTACGAAAACAGTATGTGGGCTAATAGCATTGACGGCACTAAACCAGCAGAGACCAATATAATTGACGAAGTAATGCCTTATGTCGATGCTCATTACAGAACTATTCCCGATCGCGAGCATAGATTCGTACAAGGCTTTTCTATGGGCGGCTTCGGCGCTGCAAAATTCATGGCGAAATTCCCCGATAAATTCAGTCGTGCTACTCTTTTCGACGGCGGAATGCGTACGTGGAACGCTTTAGTGCAGGGCAGGCACCAAATTGCGCAAGAAATATTCAATCTAAACGAAGAGTATTTTAATCAATATGCACCGTGGAAGTACTTACGGGAAAATCGTTCTGTGCTAAGTATTGATACATTGTTCTTTGTTTTCATAGGAGATTTTTCATCATTTAATCGTACATTTTTTGATTCTTTGAACAGTCAGGGCATTCCTTTTAAATTCGTCAAAGAACCATGCGGACATGATTTGAAGTGCATTTTGGAGCGTGAGTGGATCTCCGTAGCCGAGTATTATTCTAATTCTTATAAATTATCGAATGATTTTTCTGTCAATATTTTCAATGGAGAAAAGAGCATTATGGACGCTCTTCCCCATTTTAAAAAGATGTCTATTAATTTTTCAAATACAAAAATTTCCAAAGTAAACATCGATATAATTAATATGATGGGAACGACAGTCTATCAGGTGCTTGACGCTTATGCCGACGTAGGGTATCATCGGTTGGACGTGCCGATTGATGAAAGCGTATTGCCTCGCGGCACTTATGTAGCTTCCTATTCAGCTTCGAATAATGTAAAAATTCAGAAAATTATTGTTATAAAATAATGCAAACACCTTTCAATAAATTTTATATTAATGATTTAAGCGACTCGAGATTAGACTATTATCGCAATCTAAATTTCACTCCAAAAATACATTCGGACAATGGCGTCTTTATAGCCGAAGGCACTAAGACAGTACGTAAATTGTTGAGTAGCGATTTGAAAGCATTATCTATTTTATGTACTGAAAAATATTTAGTAGAACTTGAGAAAGAAATTTCGGAGAAAAACGCAGGTACACCAGAAATTTTCATTGCTGACAAAGAAATAATAAATAATTGCGTCGGCTTTCGACTGCATGAAGCTGTCTTGGCTATCGGCGAGCAACCTTTGCTAAAACAGCTCGATGAGTTAGGCGAAAAAATTTGTTTTTTGAACGGCGTAGTAAATTCAGAAAATGTTGGCTCTATTTGCCGTAATGCACTTGCGTTCGGGATTTATTCAATCGCTTATGATTCGGCTACGAGTTCTCCATTTCTCAGGCGGTCAGTGAGAGTTTCGATGGGTTGCGTGTTTTATCTCGATATGAATAAATCAGAAAATAATATCGATACAATCGAATTTCTGAAATCTATTGGTTATAAAATTGTGGCAGTCGAAATGGCGGCAACATCTATACCATTAGCCGAATTTGCGTCAATCGGAAAAATCTGTTATATTTTCGGAACAGAATCAAAAGGAATAGACGCTGAGATTTTGGCTCTCGCAGATGTTATTTTGGAAGTGCCGATGGATTCGCGAGCAGATTCGCTAAACGTAGCGGCAAGCTCAGCGATTGTATTTCACAATGACTATTATAACTCAAAAATTAATAAAATGATTTTATTATGAAAATTGGCTTTAATTTAAAAATTTCACTATCTTTGTAATATGAAAATATTTTTTATCGGTCCATTGCAATCTTCATTTGTCAAAAATGATATAAAAATCCTCCAAAAAGAGCATAGCCTCACCTTTGAGGACGCAGCCATTGGTCGCGGGCTTAAAGGCTTAACGAAGCTTTTAGCTTTAAGTTTGCGCTCAGTCGGAAAAACCATAGCCGCCGATGCGGTTTTTTGTTGGTTTGCTGATTACACAACGCTTCTGCCGACACTTATCGCCCGTTTGTTTGGCAAAAAAGTTTATGTCATCGCCGGTGGGTTCGACGTTACTAATTTGCCGGAAATAAATTGTGGTGCTTACTTAAAGCCCGAACGCTGGTTTTGCGTGAAAAATACATTCCGCTTTGCTACTAAGGTATTTGCCGTGTCAGGCTATGCCCTTTCGCAACTTAAAACTTTAACAAAAGGAAAGCACGCACCGGCACAAGTCATATATAATTGCATTGACTCTGAAAAATTTGCAGGTGTGGACTTGACCGCGCCAAAAGATATTATTTTAACTGTTTCGCAAGGGGACAATAAAGTAGAGTACATTCGCAAAGGTACTGATATATTTATCGAATTGGCAAAGCAAACTCCCGAAAAGCATTTCGTCCTTGCTGGCTTACGTGGAGAAGCACTAACGTTGGCAAAAAATGCGGGCGGCACTTTATCTAATTTAGAAATTATTCCGGGTCCACTTTCGCTATACGACGAAATCATACCGCTTTACCGCAAAAGCTTTGCTTACTGCCAGTTTTCTATCGAGGAAACATTTGGCGTTGCTGTGCTGGAAGCGATGATTTCAGGCTCGGCAACAATTGTTTCGCTTGGCGGGGCTTTGCCGGAAATCAGCAAAGGCTCGCGTGGATTTATTGCTTCCAATTTCGCCGAGATGAAAGCTGCTCTCGAAACAGCTGAAAAATATACGATTCAAGATAGACTCGAATTAATAAATTTTGCAAAAAAATATGATATTTCAGTTCGCGAAAAAGTTTTATTGCAAAGCGTAAAATAAATGAATTTGCAAAACAATGAAAATTCACTAAAATTTTTAAAGGCGTTTAATAAATAATTACTATATTTGTAAATGCTATGTTTAATTTTTTCAACTAACTTCACTTATCAAAAATATGAAAATATCAGAAAAAGTAACTTGGATAGGTAAAATAGATTACGATCTCAAACAATTCCACGGCGAGCAGCTTTCTACCGATTTAGGCAGCTCGTACAATTCCTATTTAATCCAAGACGAAAAAACGGCGGTCATCGATACCGTTTGGCTGCCTTACGCTGAAGAATTTATGGCGAATTTAGAAAAGAAAATTGATTTAACTAAGTTAGATTATATTATAGTAAACCACGCCGAGCCAGACCACAGCGGCGCTTTGCCCTTGTTAGTAAAAGCTGCGCCACAAGCAAAAATCTTATGCACCGCAAACGGGGCAAAATCCATAAAAGGATATTACCATCAAAATTGGGACCTTAAAATTGTCAAAACGGGCGACAAGATTTCATTGGGTTCTTGTGAGCTAACTTTCATTGAAGCGCCAATGCTCCATTGGCCCGATACTATGATGAATTTTTTAAGTGGAGACAATATTTTATTTTCTAACGACGTTTTCGGACAGCACTTTGCACATAAAGATTTAACTGATGAAAATGTTGATAATGAAGCCCTTTATTATGAAGCAATCAAATACTTTGCAAATATAATTGCACCCTTTTCCAAAAAAACACTTAAAAAAATCGAAGAGCTCCGCTCGCTCGATTTGCCCATATCAATGATAGCTCCTGCTCACGGTGTTATTTGGAAAAAGGACATAAAAACTATTGTCGAAAAATATATCGAATGGTCAAGCGCTTACGCAATTAATGAAATTACAATTATTTATGACACAATGTACGATAGTACCGAGATGCTTGCTGGCGCTATCGCTCGCGGCATAAAAAATGAATTACCAGATTTTGAGGTTAAGATTTTCAATTCAGCCAAAGTTAGCTCAAGCGACATAGTAACAGAAGCTTTCCGCAGCAAAGGAATATTAGTTGGCTCGCCGACTTATAACAACGGCATATTGAACTCAACGGCTGCTATACTCGAGGAACTCAAAGGCTTATCGCTCGAAAATAAAAAAGCAGGAGCTTTTGGCTCTTACGGCTGGAGTCCGGTAAATACTAAAATAATATCCGAAATGCTTACACACTGCGGCTTCGATATATTTGCCGAATCCTGCAAAGTACAATGGAGACCGGCTATCGACGCATTAATCAAAGCAGAAGAGTTTGGCTCCGCTTTTGCAAAATTTGTTAATCAATAGAGTAAATTATGGCTGCTATTGTAATCAAAATATATGAAGAAAGTCTCCGCCAAGAATGGGAAATTTTCGTAGAGAATTCCAACAACGGAACAATGTTCCACAAGCAGGCATTTTTGGATTATCACCCTGAAGGGCGATTTAATTTTTATCATCTGATGTTTTACCGAGATGAGAAATTAATCGCCGTGCTTCCGGGCGGACTAAAAAATAACGGCGTAGAATTTTGGTCGCCCATTGGTGCAAGCTATGGCTCAATAGTAACAAATGACATCAGTTTTAGTGATAGCCTTGAAATTATCGATGCTTTTATGGATTATTGCCCGAAAAATGGAATAAAAGAGGCGTACTTAATCCCGCCGCCGCTTGTTTACTCCAAAAATTATTCGCAACATCTCGAATATGCAATGCTTTACAGGAAATTTGATTTTGAATTGCATTACATCTCTCATGCTATAGATTTGAAAAACGGCGACGATACTTTTGCGCATTATGATAAAACGGCTCGCAAAACTGTTAGTAAAATATTACGCGAGGGGAAAATTACAATTAAAGAAAGCGATGATTACGAGACATTTAATAGAATTTTGCTGAATAATAAAGCAAAATTTGGCGTCAAACCAACTCATTCGCTGGAAGATATGATTAAACTTGCTCAATTGATGCCCGAAAGCGTACGCCTGAATCTTGTCTATTATGATGATATTGCCATCGGCGGCTCGTGGCTTTTCTTTTGCAATAGCAAAGTAGTGCTTTGCTTTTATAATATGTTGCTCTATGAATACGAGCATTTGAAGCCTATTTATTTGATAATGCACCAAACAATAATAGACGCCGTCCGCGAAGGCTACGAATGGGTCGATATTGGCGTTTCGCAGGATACTTCGGCAGATGACCCGATGACGCCGTCGCTTAATTTGATTTATTTCAAGGAAAGATTTTTCTCTCGCGGGATACTGAGAAGCACATATCATTTTAAATTTTCTGATTAATTGCCAAGCCAAATGACTGATATTTGCGTTATAACTTTTTCAGATTTGCGGCATGACGCTCGTAGTTTGAATATTTTGCGGACACTATCCAAAAAGTATTTGATTAGCGTTATTTCTTTAACTTCTCAAAATGATTTTAACAAATTGAATTTGTTTGATATTTCGCATTATGAAATCAATTTGCCGCGAAACCAGAGATTTGCTGTTAGATGGATAAGATTTTGCAATGCGGCACGCAAAATATTAAAAGAAAAAAATCCTCGAAAAATACTTGCCTGCGATTTGTATTCCCTCTTCCCCATTTATTTTATTTCGACCAAAAATAAAAAAATATATTACGATTCGCGGGAAATATATTCGGCTATGGGACCACTCAGCAAATCGCTCGGTAAGCAATCGATTTTTTCTTTTTTGGAAAATATATTTGTGCATAAAGTAGATTCTTTTATAGTTTCGGGTGAGTTGGATGCGCAGTTTTTAAAAAAACATTTCGCAACGAAAAAGCCGTTTACTGTAATTATGAATTTGCCGCCCTATAAAAAACCATCAGACAAAAATTTAATTAGAGCGAAATACCCCGAATTTCAGAACAAGACTATACTTCTTTATCAAGGAGCAGTTTTGCCCGGTCGTGGCATTTTTCCAGCTTTTGAACTGCTCAAATTCAATACTGATTTGGTTTTAGTTATGCTTGGCGATGGTTTGTTTTTGGATAAGGCAAAGCAAAAAGCGAAAGAATTAGGAATAGAGCAAAGAGTTGCTTTTTGCGGCAATATTGATTATAATGAATTGCATGACTGGACTTCTTCGGCTGACATAGGGCTGTGCAACATAGAACCTGTCTCATTTTCTTATGAATTAGCATTGCCAAACAAAATGTTTGAATATATTATGGCAGGTATCCCGCAAGTAATTAGTGATTTGCCGGCTATGAGAATTATTGCCGAAAAGTATGAAATTGGTGAGGTTTTGCCGCTTAGTTCTACGGTAGAAGTTTTCTCAGAAATTAATAATAATGTCAATAATTCCAAAGAAAAGTATCATCAAAAATGCCTTGAAGCTGCCAAGATTTTGTGCTATGAATCCCAAGAAGATTTAATTTTTGATTTATTTAGAGATTAGTAAAAAATGCCGCCAGAAATACATCAAATAATACGCAGCCCAAGAAAAACCATTGCTATAATGATTAATAAAGAAGGGCAATTGATCATCAAAGCGCCGCTCAAAGTACCTCTCGACTATCTAAAAGAAATTATAGAAAAGCGGCGAGATTGGATTGAAAAAAAGCAAGCCTTTGCTCACTCAAAACTTCGGGTCGAAAAAGCTTACAGCAATAAAGATATATTGGTTTTATTTGGCGAAGACTTCACTATCAATGCTATACCGGATTATGAATATGCTATCAGATGCACGGGTCATGATATTAATATTTCGCAAGAACTACTGCCCGAAGCGAAAATATACTTTCCGCTATTGATTAAAAAGTTAGCAAAATTGAAGTATTCGCAAAGAACAAAACATTGGGCGGATCTGATGGGGCTTTCTTTCAATGTAGTCAAAATATCGTCTGCTAATGGGCGTTGGGGTTCTTGCTCTACGGAAAGAAATATAAACCTTAACTGGAAGCTGGCACTGGCGCCAGTCGAGATATTAGATTACGTAATAGTCCATGAGTTGGCACATATTAAAGAAATGAACCACAGCCCAAAATTTTGGAAGATAGTCGAAAAATACTTGCCCAATTACAAGCAAAGTCTGAAATGGCTGAGAGACAACGGTCATTTAATGGATATTTAACTAAAATAACGTAGTTTCGCCCTCATCTTCGGTTTTCATTTGCTCGAGTACTTGCCGTATCGTATCCCAAGAAAAACCCTGACCTACTAAAAAATTCACCAGCGATGGTATTTGCTTTTCAGGCTTTTTGTTTTGAATTAGTCGCATTTTTTTTTCAGTAGCTTTCAGCGCCATGTCCAGCGAGAGTTCTTCCTCATAATTTTGCTCAATGGCTTTATCTATTTCGTCAGTAGCTACTCCTTTTGCATATAGATCACGCTTCAATTTTGCTTTGGATACAGCTTTGGTTTTTAGCTTTGTCGAGATATAGGCATTGGCGTATTTTTCATCGTCGATGAGATTGAAATTTATTAAGAAAGCTATAATTTTTTCATTAATTTCATCAGTATAGCCTAATAGCTTTAGTTTATCGACAATTTGCTTTTGGGTTCTTGGAGCATAACTTGCATAGTTATATGCTTTTTGCTTACCAAGTAAAAGCATATTGTCAGCAATTAGCAAATCATATTCATCTTGCGATAGTTTTTTCCCTTTGCTAAGTGCGTGCTTTAAAACTAAGTCATAGTGAACTTCGATTTCCTCGCCGTTTGAAAAATTTATTCGGCAAGTATTTTTATTTTTTTTCAGTGTTATTGATACAATGTCTTTTGTCATAGGTTTTTGATTATTCTTCAAGCGACTTAATTAATTAAAAAATATATTTATTATTTAATAATTAATTTTATACTATGTCGAATATGAAACGATTTTATTTAATGAATTAAAATTGGTATAATTAATTTTAATAATCTTATATTTCGATAATAAATTATAAATATTATTCATTAATTACATTGAATTTCGTAAATTGCTTTTAAATTTTAAGTGGATTTGGAAAAATGAAAATAAAAATCTTTCAAAATAATGGCTCTATTAATATCTATCGACGTATAAGCTTTACTTTAGTCCTCATTATTGCTATTGTTTTCCTTTTTTTTATTTATTTTCAAATAAGCCAGAGAGAGGATTACATACGCAATTCACTGAAAATGCTCCGCGAGCAATATACTGAATTCGAGATGGATTTCAGGCGAAAGGCAGTCAGCTTGGGTAATTTCGTAGGCACAATCGATCATATTCAGCAAAGTGAAAAAGAGACAAAGTTAATTGACAGTTTAAGCACAAGATATCTGACCAAGGAATTGCAGGATTTCGAGTTCGCATTAGGAATGGGATTTGTTTATACACATAATTTCAATGAAAACGGCTACTCGTCGCAATTTGTTTACAATGACAAGAACGGTTTAGTGTCCCGAATGAGAGACAAAAAGTGGAAATTATGCGAAAATTATTATAATTTAGGCAAAAATATAAAGTTGCGTAAGCCACTAAAAAAGCATGCAATGTCATATCCAATGTGGACGTCACCATTTCGCGATTCCCTCATTTCGCTTAATCCGATTATGACCATTTATTCTCCTATTTATAGTGATAATCGCAAGCATATAGGAACCACTTTTGTTGATCTGGATTTAAAACTTTTAAAGCGTTTGGCAGATGAGACCAAACCTACAGTGAATTCAGAATTTATAATAATGCAACTATCATCGAATAAAATACTCGGCTATTCCATTGATTCGACTTGGGTCATGCAAGACTTCAGCAAAATCGATTGGCTGGAAGAGACACTTTTAAATACTGCCTCCGAGGGCGTCAAATATAAGACAATCAACACGCACGATAAGTGGTATCGTCTATACTTGGTAAATGTTTCTGAGGATTTCATCTTTGGATTTTTGGTGCCTTACCAAGATTACCATACCCCGTTGATAATTCCTTTTTTATTTACAATGTTGGGTGGTGTTTTAATTGTTCTGTTTCTTCATTTTCTAATTAGAAACAGTATAAATACAATTACTCGGCTTAATGACGATGCGCGCAGGTCAAATGCTTGGCTCGAATTACTCATGAATTCAGTACCAGACATTATTATTTTAATGGACGAAAAGGGCAATTTTTTGGATGTCAATGACACCTTCTGCTCTACATTTGATTACAAAAAAAACAACAAAAATCCTATCGAGTGGCATAATTTAGTAGCTGATCCGCAAATTACATCAAAAATTATTGAATATTTCGAAATAGCCCTCAAACACGGTTATTACTCTTTCGAATGCGATTTCTTAGCATTTGGAAATAAAAGATTTACTGCGTTAGTGAGATTCAAGCGAATTATCACAGGCAAGGAGATAAAAATATTATCTGTCCTAACTGATATGACAGAAATAAAAATGAAGGAAAAAGAGATTTCCAACTTAAATCTTTCACTTGAGCTGAAAGTAGTTGAAAGAACACGGCAATTCGAAGATGCTATGCTGGATTTGGAAGGCGAAATAAAAGCCCACCAACATACCGAGCAAGAACTTCTTAAAACAAATGAGGAATTGCTGCTACTGAATGAAACAATTGCAAATGATTCTGTGCGATTAATTAAGTTAAATGACACGCTTGCCCAATCTGAGAAAAAACTACAAGAAGCTAACAATGCAAAAGATAAATTTATATCCATTTTAGCACACGACATAAAGAACCCAATGCACGCAATTATAATTTCATCTGAATTTCTTTTAAGCGAAGCCGGGAATTTAGATTTAGAGCAGACAATTACTATAGCTAATACAATTCATAAATCTATGAATAACATATCGAATTTACTCGACGATTTATTGATGTGGTCTCGCTCTCAATCAGGGCGTATGGGATTCTCCCCAATTAACTTTAATTTAAATGATGCGGTAAATGATACAACTGTTAATTTCAAACACGCTCTCGAAAGAAAGAAAATCTGCTTGAAACTTGAGAACACAGAAGGTTTCCAACTTTTCGCAGACAAGAATATGTTCTCAACCATTGCGAGAAATCTAATATCAAATGCTATTAAATTCAGCAATGAAAACAGCACAATAAATATCAAAGTAAATGCTAACAACACTAAATACATTGAAGTTTCTTTCGCAGATGAAGGCAAAGGCATCAAACCGGAAGACCTTCCCAAACTATTCCGCTATGATCTTTCGTTCAGTACCAAAGGGACGGACAAAGAGTCAGGTACAGGCTTAGGGCTTTTACTTTGCAAAGAATTTATGGACAGGCACTTGGGCGAAATAACACTAAAAAGCGAAGTCGATAAGGGAACTACCTTTACGTTACGTTTTCCAAAAAACAGCTAAATACAAAACATTAATATAGTATCAAAACAAAGCGAGCGAAGCAAAAGAAACAGCTGATTCAGTAGGGGCGTCGTCCCAAATTTCATAAGATAATAGTTCGGCTGAGTTAGAGTTCGCAGCCGACATCGATAAGTAAATCGGCGCACCTCCGCAGACATTCCATTTATTACAATCTGCTTTTACGCACGAATAAAAGGACTCTCTATTCCCCCGCTCGATTAAATCAATCAGCTTCTTGTCTTGCGCCCGCAATTCATTAAACTTTTCTTTCGCAGCAAAATCATTATTGAATCTCAAACCGATATGGGCAAAATCACCGCTTCCAATATAAAAAGCATTCCGCCCGAGCTTCGCAGTAGCAAGCTTGATTGCTTCCAAAGTCTTTTCATACTCATCACCTTGAAGTTCTGGATCTCTATTATCATGTTCGCTTACTATAATCGGCAGTATTTTAATATTCCGCTCGGGGAAAAGATATTTCAAAAAGATAGCATGGTACTCAATCGAATGCTCGTTTTTATGCGTAAAGTCATCTATGCCGATAGCATCGTTAAAAATAGTCCCCAACTCATTGATTAATTCCTTATCTGTTTCGATTGTCCCCAAAGGAGTATCGTAATCCTTCTTCCCAATTGCAATAAGATTGTTCGTAAGTTGATGAGATGTGCCAAACACGACGAATGTATCAAAAACCTCGCCTTGCAGCAGTTTATAAGCCTTGCCGTATATGTCCTGAGTCATTTCTCCTATATTCAAATCTATATGAGGCAGAATCAAACCCTTCAAACCAGCTTTTTTTTCAGTCTCGGGCGCGTGAGAAAAGATTTTTTCTATAAACGGAATGAATTCTTCTTTCGCCGCTGGGTAAGAAAAGCCTGCCGTAAGCATCGGGCGAGCTTCTAAAAGTTCATAGTCCGCGCGAACCTTGGCAAGTTTACTTTGGAAATTAACAGAAGCCAAATAACTATGATTATCCAAAAATTCGATATTCGCTACCAGAGAGTCGAAAGTGTCTTTATTGTTCAATTCTCGCTCGGCGTCCTGAAATTTATAGTTTTTATCGATAGAATATAAAAATTGGAACAAGCCCAACGACACGACCACGGGAAAGTCAGCAATCCCTAACGGATCTCGCAGCTCTACAACCATTTCGCCATCTTGAGTTAATGCGTTTACCTGTAAATCTTGCCGTATGTGCGGGATATTATCATTCAATTCCATTAAAGACTCCTTCGTTTCCAAATATAATTCCAATAAGAACAAAATAATTAACGAAATATTGCAATTTTAATTAATATATTTATTAATTTTTCGTATATTGAGATAAATTCATTTTGCATCTTATCAAAATTTAGGAGCCTTTATGGGAAAGAACGACAAATCGCCCGACAAATTTAATTCAGAAGGGCTTATATCTAACAAGTTTTATGAACAAGAGCTGTCTAAATTGCAAACCGAACTCGTGAAATTGCAATATTGGACCAAATACAAGGGATTAAAGATTGTCGTTATCTTCGAAGGACGCGACGCTGCCGGCAAAGGAGGCATAATTAAACGCTTGACCGAATCGCTTAACCCTCGCGGATGCCGTGTCGTCGCTTTGGAGAAGCCGTCGGACGTCGAAAAAACACAATGGTACTACCAACGATACATCACGCATTTGCCCGCCGCAGGAGAAATCGTCGTTTTCGACCGAAGCTGGTACAATCGAGCGGGAGTGGAAAAAGTAATGGGCTTCGCCTCCGACGATGAATACGCGGAATTCCTCCGGTCTTGCCCAGAACTCGAACGAATGCTTATTCGCTCCGGCGTCATTCTCCGAAAATACTGGATTTCTGTCAGCGATGAGGAACAAGAACAACGCTTCCGCGACCGAGCGAGCAATCCGCAGAAACGTTGGAAGCTCTCGCCCATCGACATCGCTTCGTGGGACAAGTGGTCTGAATACTCCCGCGCCAAAGATGAGATGTTTAAATATACTGATACCAAAGAATCCCCTTGGTTTAACGTACATTCCGACGACAAAAAGCAAGCGAGGCTTAATTGCATAGCACACTTTTTAAGTTCAATCAAGTATCAAGACGTAACGCCGGAAACCTTGTTATTGCCTGACAGAACAATCAAACAAGAATATTCGCGCCCGCCAATTGATGAACTGAATTACATTCCTGAAGTTTATTAGTATTATTCATTAGGAATATTTTAGCTCTGAAAATATAAATCTCTGTGAAATGTTTTATTATTTTAGGAAAAGAAACAATGCAAGAACAGATTCAAAATATAATATTTGACCCGACAGTCGGCAGAATCGTTGCTTTTGCTATCGGTTTAGCTATAATTTGGTCAATTGTCAAAGCGTTGAAAAAGTTCTTTTTCAACAGGATAAAAGACAGCGACAACCGATACAAAGCAAAAAAGCTGGGAAGCTTTATCGGATTCATCTTGACAGTTGTACTACTATCTATCGTATTCAACGACAAGTTAGGCGGCTTCACAGTAGCCTTGGGCGTTGCTGGCGCAGGCATCGCTTTTGCTTTGCAAGAGGTAATCGTTTCGTTCGCCGGCTGGCTGGCTATAATGTTTGGCGGCTTTTACAAAAGTGGCGACCGAGTGCAGCTCGGCGGCATCAAGGGCGACGTAATGGACATCGGCGTTTTGCGAACAACTATAATGGAAACTGGTCAATGGGTAAACGGCGACCTCTACAACGGGCGAATTGTCTTAATCGCCAACAGCTATGTCTTTAAAGAGCCGGTTTTTAACTATTCCGGAGACTTTCCATTCCTTTGGGACGAGCTAACAATTCCAATCCAATTCGGCAGCAACTACGAGAGCGTAAAGCAGATACTACTCGATATAGGGCGATCAGTCGCCGGAGACCTGCCGGCGGCAACCAAAGCGAAATGGGACGAATTACAAATAAAGTTTTTGCTCGAAGATGCGCAAACCGAGCCGATGGTATCCTTAGTTGCTAACGACAACTGGGTGGAATTCAATCTCCGTTACGTCGTAAACTATCGTCGCCGCCGTTTTACCAAAACGGAACTCTTCTCGCAGATATTGCAGAAGATAGAAGCCTCAAGCGACATTAAATTTGCTTCGGCGACCTTCCAATTAGTGGATTCGCCTGACTTTAAAATCAATATTAAGAATTAAGATATTCATTCACCCTTTTAATCAACACTATGAAAGAATTTGAGAACCTCGTCGAAGTAATTGTCAATTTTGTTTGGGGCCCGCCCCTTATCATCTTATTAATCGGAACGCACATCTTCCTAACCTTCCGTTTAAAATTTATTCAAAAATACATATTCAAAGCCATCAAATTGTCTTACACCAAAGACGTAGGAAGCAAAGGAGACATCTCCCAATTCGGCGCTTTGACCACCGCTATGGCAGCAACATTAGGCACTGGCAACATCATCGGCGTTTCGACGGCAATTGCTTTGGGCGGACCCGGCGCAGTGCTTTGGATGTGGCTAACTGGCGTCTTTGGCATATCCACTAAGTACGCCGAAGCAGTTTTAGCAATCAAATACCGCGTCCAAAAGCCGGACGGCTCTTTCGCAGGCGGTCCGATGTACGCCCTCGAAAAGGGATTAGGGCAACGCTGGCTGGCTGTACTTTTCTCCATATTTACAGTAATAACCGCATTCGTCAGTATGAATATGGTACAATCGAATTCTATAGCCACAATGGTTCATGCGTCGTACGACATACCGATGTGGATTACAGGATTAGTGCTTACCGGCATGACAGCGATTGTTATTATAGGCGGAATAAAATCGATAGCAAGAGTATGCAAATTTCTAATTCCATTCATGGCAATCTTTTACATACTCGGCTGCGTTTATATATTAATAATGAACATGAGCGGACTGCCCGCAACAGTAGAGCTTATCGTTACGTCTGCTTTCTCTGGGCAAGCTGCAATTGGCGGGTTCGTAGGCGCTGGGATAATGCAAGCTCTGCGCTACGGAGTAGCAAGAGGGCTTTTCTCCAATGAATCCGGCTTAGGCTCTGCTCCGATAGTAGCGGCTGCAGCACAAACCAAAAACCCGGTGCGACAAGCACTGATTTCCGCAACTGGAACATTTTGGGATACAGTAATCGTTTGCGCTTTGACGGGACTTGTAATAGTTAATTCCGGCGACTGGCACTTAGGACTTAACGGCGCAGCGCTGACTAAATCAGCCTTCGAGGAAATTCCTGTAGTCGGCTCGTTAATTCTTTCTGTCGGACTAATCACATTTGTATTTTCAACGATATTAGGTTGGTCTTACTATGGCGAAAAAGCGTTAGAGTATCTGGTAGGAACAAAAATAATACCTTACTATCGCGTCGTTTGGGTTTTAATGGTGTTCTTAGGGTCAGTTTTGTCGCTCAACGTAGTTTGGAATATGGCAGACATATCCAACGGACTAATGGCAATACCAAATCTCATCTCCGTTATCTTTCTTAGTGGAATAATAGTCAAAGAAACAGAGAAATACCTATGGAACAAAAGATTAGACGCCAGCGAAGAAGACTTCGAGTGATACTTCCAATCCAGATGGCGTCCACCTTTGAGGTGGACGCCATTTAAGAAACGCCCGTAGGCACTCTTCCGCTCTCGTATAGGCGAACGGCTGTTCGCCCTAATTCGTTAGAGCAATCCATGGATGCCCCTACAAAACCGTTTTCTTTGCCTTTCACCGACTACTGGAAACTGATAACCGACAACTAAATGCCTTTTTACCAGCTGCCACCGACTTTAATCTTTACTTCAAAGTCTTTGGCGTCTTGTATTGCTGATGATAGGTTGAAGTTTGCCATTTTGCTCAATTGAAGAACAATATTGCTGAGTGCGTCTGATGATACTGAGATGGGGATTTCGATAGAAGCCTCGTAATTGCTCGACAGATCGGAGAGGTTACCGCCGACTGTCCAATTGCCTATTCCTGAAAGCGAGCCGGAGAGATTGACCTTAGCGTCTTGCAGCCCTTCAGCACCGAAGCTGATGTCGGCACTTTGTATAACGCCTGTTCCAAGCAAGAGCTCTGTTAATGATTTCGATGCTACTTGCGAAATGCCCATGTTTAGTCCTTGACCGAAGTAATCTGTATTTCCTAACCCGCCACCAAGTCCGCTTTTTGTTTTGCCTGTTGCCAAAAGCGCGAATGCGTCTTGCTCTATCTTTTTGGTGTCGCCAGTCGGGTGCTCGCCGTTTACGGTATAATCTAATTTAAGTATTGGTATTTCTTTTGTTCCGGTTATACTAACAAAAACAGTGTAATTAGTCGTATAAGTACCATCAACATCTGTTCCGTTGTACAACGCTTGCAAATTAAGCGTAGGGTTATCCAGCGAGCCTGTAGGGAAAGAAATGCTGCCAGTTGTTTCCAAAATCCTGAAAATCTTAACAGTAGAACCTTCTTTAAGGACAAGCTCGCCGCGGTAAAGTTTCGGAGCTGATTCGTAGCGATTCTTGACGTAGCGCATCGGGATGCTCGGGTCGCTTGTTCCAATTTTCCCGTATATCTCGCCTAAAGTTCCTAAATCAAAAAGTAGTGTGAAATCTTTTATTTTGATACTTAGATCGTAATTAATTAAATCTGCCAAGCTGCGGGTGTCTTGGATATCCACTTTTTCATTTTTAATCAACGGGATCATTGTACTGTCTGTTTCGGAGACCATAGTTGTATCCCTTGCTGAAGTAAATTTAAATATTCTTGATTTATCGGTTACTTCATAAGCAAAGGTCGTTCTAATTGTTTGCTGGCTTTGCACTTCCGGCATCTTTAATTCTGCTTCAATGACAACAATATCTCCTTCCAAATTAGGCTTATCGAGTGTGCCATAGAAACGTATAGGTCTTGCTTCGGTGCCAATAATGAATTTCCCGTAAAGGTTCGGCATAGAAATAGCCGTCGCATCGCTTAGAACCAAAAGTTTGTCGGCTTTTATAGAGAAATCAAGTTCTTCTGGTTGGAAATCTTTTAATTTTATAAATCCTTCAATCTCCGCTTGACCGTTTCTCAGGTCTTGGGTAAGATTTTTTAGAACCATATTGTTAACTTTAATTAAGTCTTTCTCAAGATTTATTTCGCCGTTTACTGTGTAAGTTACATTCGTTGCCTGCAAAGTAAAGCCGGCGTTGCGAAGGCTTAATTGTCCGCTATAATTGAAGTTACTCGGCAAATCACCCACGATTACAATTTTTGCATCTGCCATGCCCTGCAAATTTGAAATAGCTGGCACGAAAGGCGAAGCTAATTGTAGTGGGAAATATTTCATATTGACAACAATATCCATATCGCCAGCCGGAGGAAAACGCTCTTCTTTAGAATCTGTTCCTAAGTAAATTGGCAGCGAATTTATTTGTATATCCAAGAGATCCATCGAATCCAGCTCAGGATTGTTTACCTTTGCAAAACCCGTTATATTTTTGTCTTTGTAATTTACGTCAAAAGTGAAGTTTCCAATTAAATCTTTGTCGAAAGTAATGTTTTTCATCTCCATTAATAAATCTATATTTGGAGCAGCGAGAGGCCCGTTAATTAAAACAGTGAGAGTATCAAGGTCGCCTTCAAGCTTTTTTAAATCGCCGAATTTATTTTTATCCATAACCAATGAAAGATCTGAAATAGCTAAACCGCCTACCGTCAGCCTTACGTCGCTTGCTACGTTTTTATCAATTTTGCCAGTTATTTTAATATCTTCGGCATCAGGGCGGTAAAGTGCAAATTGCTCGATATCTATGCTTTCATCCACCAACCCGAATTTCAGAGGAGTTTTATTGTACCAAGCGAATTGATTTTGGTAAGCGAACATAAGCGAATCAATTGTGAGCTTTACTACCGGCGAAGTAAGATCTAAATTACCGAGCGTTGCAAATCTCATTTCATTGTTAATATCAGCCGATGCTTGAAAATCCAAAGTATCGCCGTCGAAAGTTAGATTTGCTTTCGGCTCGTTAATCAATAAATCGTTGAAAATTATTTTATCTTTAGATTCAGTAAAAATATCTATATATAAAAATTTAGGTACAGAATCTTGAATAGCTAAACTTAAAACAGCATCCATACTAAGTAAATTCGTTTTAAAATCCATTGATTCATTATTAAAATGCACATTTTCAATATTAAGCGAATCTATAATGAATAAACTTTCCTTAGGAGTGGATCGTATCGTGATTTGCGTCGCCAAAGTAGCCGAACCGTCTATGCCTTTGACAAACATAAACAGCGGCGTAACGTCTTTGACTTCTAAATTTAACTCGCAGTCGATATTAGCAAACTCACCGTTTGGCAAACGCAGCCGGACAGGATTCTCATTTTTCTGTTTCATAAAGATGAGATCCATTTTGTCTTTCAAGAAATTGGCAAGATACTGCCCTTGTATAGCGAAAGAGTTTATCAAATCAGAAGTTTTGAAATGTCCTTTGATAGAGGCATTGACGAAATCAGACGTTAGCGAAATATCGCGAGTAGAGTCGTCGATTATTGAAATTGAAGCGGCAATGTCAAATGGCATCATCGCTTTGTCTTGAAGCAGCATTTCATCAAAATGAATATTGAGCTCGGCTTGAATGTCGTCTAAGTTGATACCCTCGCCAACCAAAGAAAGATTGCCCGTAAAATAGCTCGGAAGCTCAGGATTATTAAGAAGTCTTTTTAAGTTAATCGCTTCGAATTCAGTTTGAAAATCGTAACTTGGATGATTTATGTCGCTTACGTCAGCGGCTCCACTAAGCGTCAAGCGTGCATTCTTTTGATTGAAAACGTCTTCGGTTCTGTCTGCCTCTCTGTTGGGTAATTCAACTCTCAGCGTATCAATAATCAAACTATCCTGCGCCCGATAGCTCGCTTTGAGCAATAAATTATCGTAGTGATAGCCAGCAAAATCAGAAGCATTTGAAACAACGTAAACGGTAGCGTTTAAGTCATCAAGCGTGGTGCCTGAGCCTTTTACCTTTATATCTGCGTCCAAATTGCTGGACATGGCGGGATCATTTATAATTTTAGCCAGATTAAAATCTTGCGTAGTCAAATCAGCTTCGTATTTTAGCAAGCCTGCGAAATCAAGTGAAGCGTCGCCAGATGCATTTCCCAAGCCGCTTGTCATAACCAAATCCACGCTGACTTTCCGAGTATCGCCCACTACGTCGAGTTTAGAAAAATATACCTTGTTAAAATTAGGTAGGTTTGCTTTTGGCAAAAAAGGAAGATTATTAACAATATCTTTTTGGTAAATAAAAGTACTATCCAAAGCAAATTCATACTTCAACTTATCTTCAAGTAAACCGTCTAACTTGCCTGTTACCAAAAGATAAGTATCGTCAAAATGAAGTTTCATTTTTTCTACATCAAGTGAATTGAGCTGTCCTTTTGCTCGCAAATAAACATCATGTTTGCCCTTTATTTCAATCGGCAGATCGGCAAAATGTTTAATGAAATCAGGATCGAAATCTTTAGTTTTTAGATATATTTCAAAATATGCGGAATCTAAATTCTGCTCGGATTCCGTTCCGAAAACATTATAATGCTCCATAGTCAAGTCAGTTACAGCCTTCCAGTCGGGCGTGCTAATATCGAGATTTTCGGCATATATTCCTTCTTCGTTGAGCTTTAGTTTGCCTGCAAGATGTTTTAATTTTATCTGCGATGTCCTATCCAATAATGCAATTTTCTTGATTTTTGCCGAATAGTTATTTGCACCCAAATCGACAGCTGCGTCGAGCTTTAAGCTCAAGCTATCGAATTTCATACGCGAAGGATCAAATTTCTTGGCAGCTAGTTCAGGCTGCAAAGAATCTATCATGTAAAAAAGGCCGTTTCTTATTTCAAAATTATTTAAATCAATAGTCATCGTAGTTTGGGTAGTATCAGTAGTAGTGGAGGGCGGCGCAATCCGTTCAAAATTCCAGCTTGAATCCGATTTTCTACGTAAAAGCATAATGCGTGGATTGTTTAATATTAACTTTGAAACTTGTATATGGTTATCTAAAATTGGCGCAATTGCAATATGCCCAATGATTTCATCGACTACTGCTAAGGTATCGCCAGTTGTGATTAATTTTACATTATCGAGCTTAAAGCCTCCAAAACCAATAAGATGTATATCTCCCACCTCAACTTGGGCTGTTAACTGTGTATTCACAATCCCCATTACTTTGGTGATAACAGTTTGCCGGAAAGAAGTGTTATATGCAAGAAAAGTAATAAATAATGAAACAACAATAGCAATAAACAACACAAATAAGACAAAGCCTGAAAGTAGTCTTTTGAGAAAGCTTCGCTTTTTTTTGGACGAATTTGTGTCATTTTTAGGTGTCATATAAGATGTTTAATAAGGAAAAAATATTTATTTTTTAATTTTACAATAAATTTCTTGATTATAAGTAATATATTTATTATTTTTAATCATTGAAAAATGTTAAAACGTTTAAAAGAAAATATTATTAATAAATTATTTCTTTGAGATTCATTATAATTTTTGAGAAATTAATATAAGTTAAACGAGCAAAATTGAAAAAAATTTTATTAAGCTCCTATAGATTTAAATTAGTCGGAGCATACAGCATAGTTATTATTATATCACTCTTTACGTTTTCGTATTGGATTTATACCGAGACAGCGGATTGGTTTGCCCAAAATATTGACAACTCATTAATTTCAACCTCCAAAAATATAGAGACTTACTTAAATCGGCAGATAAGAATAGATCCATTGTTACTCTCCGAATTAGAACTCGACAGTTTTGGAATAGATGACCAAGAAGCTATAATTGATGATTCAAAAGATGCTTTTAAGATTTTTTCTATGGTTTATGAATCTTTGGACATGAATCCAAAAAGATATTTCATACAAGTTCTAAATAATAATGGTAGAATTGTTTGGCGCAGTAATAATTTGGATGGCGCTAGATTGCCGACATTCCCTAAACCTTCTGAAATAAATGATTTAAAAACATTTGTCGAATCTGTTTATTCGTACGATACTATTCCAACTTATGTATATAGAAAGCAATTAAAGGGAATGCCGGGAGATTCCATTTTTCTGTCTGTTCCGTTTCGGGCTGATAATATGAGGATTTTTATTTCAAAATCCAAATATTTTACTGTAACTTTGGGTTATTCAAGAAAGAGTATGGATTTGATTTTAAAGGATTTTTCTCAATACTTCTATTATGGAATGCCAATAATTGCAATTTTATTAATAAGCCTCTTGTTTTTTGTATTCAAGTTAGCCTACCAACCACTTGAAAACATAGGAAGTTCCATCAGTAAGCTTAATTTAAGTAATTTATCATTAGAACTGCCTTATGTTATTGAAAACGATGAGTTTGGAAAAATTTCAAGTACTATCATTACTTTTACTGAAAAAATAAGAGTAGCTTTCCAAAAATCTCAAGATTTTGCTTACGATGCTTCGCATGAATTGAAAACGCCATTGACAATTTTGCGAGGAGAATTAGAACTCGCCTTAAACAACAGCAAGAGTGTTGAAGAGTATCAGGCAGTTATTGCCAGTTGTTTAGATGAGATTTTAAGATTGAATAATTTAGTGGAAAATATATTAGAAATCTCAAGAGCCGAGCATGGCAAAGTAAGGCTTATGACCTCACGAACGAATATAACCGAATTCGTAGAGGATATAGTCGAAGATATTGAAATCATAGCCGATTCAAAAAGTATCTCGGTAACTAATGATTTGGCAAAGGGAATCGTAGCAACCTTAGACCGCGATAGAATGCACCAAGCATTGCTGAACATTCTGGAAAATGCTGTAAAATACACACCGGAAAATGGTAAAATATTTGTGAAATTGTGGGGTGAAAACGGGCAATTTAATATTTCTGTTGAAGATACCGGTTTCGGAATACCAGAGGCACAAATCCCATTAATTTTTGAAAGATTTTTTAGAGCTGATTTACCAAATGGTATACACACTGTAGGGACGGGGTTAGGTCTTTCCATTTCAAAATGGATAATTGAGGCTCATAATGGTTTAATATTAGTAGAAAGCGCGCAAGATTTAGGAACAAAATTTACAATTACTTTACCGAGAAATTAAAAATGGATGATGTTGTATTAGTAGCAATCACCGGCGGTTTCGCCACAGGAAAAACTACCGCAGCCCGGATTATCGAGGAAATGGGTTACAAAGTACTTTTTACTGATGACATTGCTCAAATTTTAATGAATGAAGATGTAGTTCTAAAAAAAGAAATAATTTCGGAATTTGGTAGTTTATCATATAATGAAACCGGTTTATTAAGTCGAAGTTATATATCGGAAATCGTATTTGCCTCGACTAAGGAGGCAGATGAAAAACTAACAAAAATGAATCAAATTGTTCATCCAAAAGTAATTGACGAGATGATGCGTCAAATTGAAGAATTAGCGAAAAGTGGGGAAAAATTAATTTTCGTTGAGAGCGCATTGATTTTCGAGGCTGAACTGGAAGATGGATTTGACTTTATCCTCGTCGTCGCATCCAAAGAGGAAAATCAAATCAAGCGTGCTAAAGAAAAGCATAAATTGACATCTTCGCAAGCCAAAGCAAGGATTGATAAGCAAATCAGCATGGTAGAAAAAATAAAATATGCTGATTTTACTATCAACAACGATACAACAATTGAGGAATTACTTAGTTCCCTTCAATTCCTTGTACCGGTACTTGCTTCGCTCGAACCAAAAAAAGATGATTAATCGGTGAGGAAGAAATGGATTGGAGATTAATAGTCGTTGCGGTTTTGTCGTACCTTATCGGATCGTTGCCGTTTACGTATTTTATTGTTAAGTTTTATTCAGGCATTGATTTATCTAAAGCAGGCACGCGCAATATTGGAGCAATGAACAGCTACGAGGTTACTAAAAGTAAACTTATCGGCACGCGAGCGTTCTTGGGTGATTTCAGCAAAGGATTTATAGCGCTGACATTAGCAGGCTTATTGTTTGGTTACTCGACCATGATTTTGGGTGTAGCACTAATATTTGCCGTTTTAGGGCATAATTTTAGCTTTTTGCTGAGCTTCAAAGGTGGACGTGGCTTAGCTACGTCAATGGGTGGTTTTTTCTTAATTAATCCAATAATTATTTTTGTTTGGATGATTCTCTACATTGTCCATTTTTATATAATCAAAAAAGACATTCACAAATCAAATATATTTGCCTCAGCTGGAGCGCCTTTTATAATTTGGTTTACTTCGCCCGCGATAATTCATTCTTTTGAATTATTTGGAGTTACCAATGTTTTTGATTATCGGATTGTCAGCACTATTGTTTGCATGATAATTGTTGTTGCGCATAACAAAAATTATTTTTCGACAATTATTAATAACTACTCTAAGGATTAATCCGATAGCTTAGCCGACAAAACCGTTGGCAACTGTTCGATTGGAATATTAAGCGTAAGCTCGCCACTATCAGCAATCGATATACCCCCTGTTTCCTCGCTCACTAAGAGCACAACGGCATCGACCTGTTCAGATAGCCCTAAGCCCGCGCGATGGCGTGTACCTAAGTTTTTGCCCTTGTATTTGGTTACTTGCGAAAGCGGAAGTATGCAGCGAGCAGCGAGCACCATTTCGTTATCTATAATCACCGCTCCGTCGTGCAGCGGTGATTTTGTATTAAAGATAGAAATAAGCAATTCTTTCGACACTCTCGCTTGCAAGCGGATACCTGTGTCCATAGTCATCTGAACGTTTTGCGAGCGGGGGAAAACCATCAGTGCGCCTATATGCTTTTCGGATAATTCCTTGGCTGAGTCTAAGACTTCATCGATAGTTTCAGCTATCCTTGATTGCACAAAAACCTTGAAAAGCGGGCTGCGCGTAATCAAAAGCAAAAGTTTCCTCAGCTCTGGCTGGAATAAAATAATAAAAGCAATAAGCCAAATATCGGATATTGTCCTCAAAATCCAATTCATGGATTTTAAATTGATGACTTCTGTAATAAACGAAAGACCAATAATTATCACCAGCCCGAAAAGTACATTGACCGCAACGGTATTTTTTAATGCACGATAAAGCCAGTAGAACAATGTGGTTACAATGGCTATATCGAATAAATCGATAAGGTTAATTGTTAAAAAGCCAATTTTAAATAATTCTATCATTCATTTTCGCTTTTTTCAATTTTTGGGGTAAACTTTTTAATATTTTTTTGAACGTCGCTGTCCTCATTTTCATAAGCGCGAATAATATCTGCAACTAATTTATGTCGAACTACATCTCTATTATCAAAGAACACAAATTCTATGCCCTTTATATTATGCAAAATACGATTGGCGTGGATAAGTCCCGATTCACTTTTCATAGGCAAATCAATTTGCGTTATGTCGCCAGTTATGATAGCTTTAGAGTTCGCGCCTAAACGAGTTAAGAACATTTTCATTTGCGTTTTTGTAGCATTTTGTGCTTCGTCCAGAATGATAAATGCGTTGTTCAAAGTACGCCCGCGCATATATGCCAAAGGAGTAATTTCAATTATCTCCTTATCCATATAAGATTTCATCTTTTCAGCGGAGAGCATAAAGTGCATGGCGTCTGTCAGTGGGCGCAAGTATGGATCAATCTTCTCTCGCATATCGCCGGGCAGAAACCCCAACGACTCCCCGGCTTCGACCGCCGGACGAGTTATGATTAGCTTAGAAACTTCGTTCAAACGGAGCGAAGCCAAAGCCATAGCAACAGCCATATATGTTTTTCCGGTTCCTGCTGGACCGATGGAAAACACTAAATCATTTTGCAAGACTTTTTCGTAATATTCCAATTGCTTAGGCGTGCGGGCGCGAACTATATCCTTTATGCCATTATAAATAATTGGATTGCGGGACTTGCCGTATTCCTTTTTCTCTTCAATTGGCGCAGTGTCCACTAGATCCATAACGGCTGATATATCGCTCGGCAAAAGCAGCCCATTACGCTTTATCAGATAAGAAAATTCTTTAAATATCTTTTCGATTAATTTTATTTCTTCTGAATGCCCTTTTAAAATCAGGTTTTCGCCACGAAGCATGACCGCAGTTTTGAATCGATTTTGAACAAGCTGCAACAGGTTATCGTTAAGCTCTAAAAGCGATATTAATTCGGCATCTTCGAGTTTAATTTTTTTTTCTATTATTTCCATATTTTTATAATTATTTGATAATATCAGATTTTAAACGATTATAGCTTATTTTTAATATATAGTTTTTTAATTACTTTTGTAAGTAACAAAAATAATGCAAAAAAGACGATTATCATTATCCTTTTTTTAATGGTAATTATTGATTTCTATTTTTTACAAAATTAATTAAATGTAGCTACTGTTGCCAAATGATGTTTGTTAATATACACTCTGGCGAATAATCTACATTCGCTAAGACGCTTTATTGTTTATAATGATTATCACGTAGTTTATAAATTATTCAAATAGTTAATACTTAATTGGATTTTTAGAAATATCACAAAATGTATTTTCTATCTGGTATATTTCTTGTAACAATTTTAGTAATTGATAATAAAATTATTCCAAAAAAGGGAAATACTATGAAAATCACAGAAATACGAAATAATCCGACCAATCCGATATTGGAAGCAAAAGCTTTCCAACCCAAAGCAGCAGAGAAAAAAGCAGAAATAATTAAAGATAAAATTGATCTAACGCAAACGAGCAATAATTGGCAAAAAGACATACTGCTCTCGGCGCTCGATATGCTCGAGAGCACAATCGGAATATCTAGCGAAGACTA
>JBBRJR010000003.1:0-28536 GCA_038218865.1 Kapaibacterium sp. (SeqCode)
ACTACATTGTTTTTCAGGTGATTTAGATATGATGAAAAAGTCAATTGATTTAGGCTTTTGCATTTCATTCACAGGAAATATTACTTTCAAAAAATCCGATTTACCAAGTGTAGTCAAGGAGACGCCGATGCAGAATATACTTTTGGAAACCGACGCCCCGTGGATGTCGCCAATTCCACATCGCGGCAAGCGAAACGAGCCACATAACGTCAGGCTCGTTGCCGAAAAAATTGCTGAAATAAAATCAATTTCTTTAAACGAGGTTATTAAGATGACAACTCAAAATGCCAAAAATCTTTTTAAATTATTTCTTATGATATTAGCATTTGTCACTTTGAGTGCCACTGCTTATTCGCAGGGAACAACAACTGTTTATGACGATGACTATTCGGACGAGGTAAGTGAAGAGATAAGTATCGACCTTTACCCAAAGACGTTTGGCATAGGCCCAATCTTCGGTACAAATACCATTGTTGATACGTATAATGACGGCGAAGATGTTGCTTACGAAGGACTATTCGCAATTGGCGGTCTCATTAATTATCGCATATTGGATTATCTAACATTAAGTGCATCCTATACTTATTCAAAGAATTCTAAACAAGTAGAAGAATTTGACGTCGATCCGAGTATACATCAAAGTATAGAAATAACGTCGATGTGGTCGCCTAATCCTCATAACCGTGTTAATTTTTATGGCTTAATAGGTGCTTCGTTCATGATGAATAAATATGGACGACACATTTATTTGGATGATGGTCCAGACTACAAATCTTTTGTATATTCTAACCAGCCTGCCCTAAATACTGGTTTGGGTTTTAACGTGAATATCAATATGGGAACAGCCGGCATAATGGCTGTTATGGCAGAATGGCGTTTAAATTTTGTTTTAAGAAAAGTAAAAATTGGTTTTGACCCTCGAAAGGATCCTGAAAAAGACCCGGATGCAGGTAAACCAGTAGAGCTTACGAGCTTCTTTTCTATACCGCGCATAGCCTTGGTTTGGTATCCTAAGTTTTAAAGCAGGCTGTAAGCAACAGGCTCTCAGGTTCTTCTTTCCCCCTTTTTTAAGGTAAGGGGGATTTCTTCAATCCAATTCAAATCCACCTGTTCGCTTCGCTGACTTCCCCATTTTGAAAAAGGGGGAAAAATACAAATGCTTCTTCCTCCCTCTGCTTTGGAGAGGGCTGGCGCCGGGGTCAATTAGGACTGGGGGATTTCATAATAATTCCATGCTCTGAAAGACAGACTGCATATTTAGGCATTGTGAGCCAATCTCTACTTTTTTAATAAAGAGACTGACCCTCAAACTAATAAGACTTGCTTTTGTTAAAGCCGGGCAAGAAATTAGCCCAAATACGTTCTCAAAGCTTTTGAGCGTGAGGCGTGGCGGAGTCTTCGTATGGCTTTTTCTTTAATTTGCCTTACGCGTTCGCGAGTCAAATTGAATTTCTCGCCTATTTCCTCGAGTGTTAAGCAAGTTCCGTCCAAACCAAAGTACAATTTAATAACTTCTGCTTCACGAGGCGAAAGAGTAGTAAGCACTTGTTGTACCTCAAGCTTAAGCGACTCGCGAATAAGCTCGAAATCTGGCGGTGGTTGCAATTCATTCGGTAAAACGTCGAGCAGGCGGTTGTCTTCGCCTTGCACAAACGGAGCATCGACTGATAAGTGCCGTCCCGATATTTTTATAGTCTCGGAAATCTCAGCGACAGTCATACCGAGTTGCTCGGCAAGCTCGGCGGCAGTAGGCTCACGTTCGAATTCTTGCTCGAGTTCGCTGAATTTTTTTCCGATTTTATTAAGCGCCCCGACGCGATTAAGCGGCAGTCGCACAATGCGAGATTGCTCAGCCAGAGCTTGCAATATAGATTGCCTTATCCACCAAACGGCGTAGGAAATAAACTTAAAGCCGCGTGTTTCATCGAAACGCTTAGCTGCTTTAATAAGACCTAAATTACCTTCATTTATTAAATCGCCCAAGGATAGCCCTTGGTTCTGGTATTGCTTGGCTACTGAAACAACAAATCTCAAATTAGCTTTTACTAATCTTTCGAGTGCTAACGTGCCTTCGAGCCCGCCGCGTTTGATTAACTTAGCTAATTCAATTTCATCTTCGGCGTGGAGTAACTCCACTTTTCCAATTTCTTGCAAGTACTTGTCGAGCGATTGGCTCTCTCTATTGGTGTACTGCTTGGTTATCCTCATAATTCTTTATATCTTTAGTATTTTAAAATATCACAAAGTAATAACGATTTGGTTGGCTAAATATTTTTTTTATTTATCGAATACATTTTGCTCTAATTTTTAAAATAATATTATGCAAAATTCATTATTTTTTGTTATTTTAAATAATAGAAGTAAGTTAATTTATAATTTTGATATTTATGAAAAAAACAGAATATTGGACATTGGGAAACATATCTTGCGTTGCCCGCAATTTTAAAGATGGACTGATAAAAATTGGGATTCAAGAATGCAATAAGTACGAAATGAAAAATCCTGCTTTATTGGTTTTGGATATGCAAAACTATTTTTTGCTGCCGCAGTCTCATGCTTTTTTGCCTTCGGCACAAGCGATAGTTGGAAATATCAATCAATTAATCTCTTTGTTTTATGCCAAAAAATTACCTGTATTCTTCACACGGCACACTAACAATTCCTTCAATGCAGCTATGATGGCTCGCAGGTGGCGGCACCTCTTGCCCGAAGCTGGCAGCGATTCCGAAATATTTCCCGGAATCAATACTACTGGTGGCGCGATAATAGAAAAGCACCAATACAATGCTTTTCACCAGACTAACCTGCAAGAATTATTAACAGCGAGCAACATTACGGATTTAATCATAACCGGTGTGGTGCTTAATTTATGCGTGGAAACGACTGCCCGAGAAGCCTTTTGCCGGGGATTTAGTACAATTGTACCCATCGATACCACTTGTTCAGTAAACGAGGAAATGCACTTTGCATCGCTTGCCGGTATTTCTTATGCAATAGGCTTTACTCCGCCAAGCGAAATAATTTTTAATGTAATAAATGAAATGGAATTAGAATGAACCCCCTTGTAGCAATAATAGGTGCAGGTCCCGCTGGAGCTGCTGCGGCAATTCAGTTAAAGCGATATGGTTATAGTATTTTATTATTTGAAAAAAATAAAATAGGCGGACTTTTGAACCATGCCAATTTAATCGAAAATTATTTGGGCTTTCCTTTAGGCATTTCTGGCGTTGAATTAAGCAATAAAATTGAGGAGCAACTTAATCATTCACAAATTGAAGTAATTAAAGAAAATGTTGAATATATTTGTTTTAAAGATGACTTTATCATCTCGACCACTAAACATAAATATAATGCAGACATTTGCATCGTAGCAACTGGGGTCAAACCGAAAGAACTATATTGTGTACCGGAAGAATTAATTGAAAAAAAAGTCTTCTATGACTTTTGCAATATGAAAAATATTGAGAACGAAACCATAGGCATCATTGGTAGTGGCGACGCAGCATTTGACTATGCGATATCGCTTTCCAATAGGAATTCCGTTACAATTTTCAGTAGATCGATTAAGTTGAATGCAATAAATTGTTTGATTGAAAAAGTAAAAGAAAATGAGAAAATAACTTTAATAAAAGATATTAAGGTAATAAATATTGTTAGTTATAATGAAAAAATATTGTTATATTGCTTAAAAGGAAGCAGAGATAACTTCGTAGAAGTTGATAAATTATTAATAGCAATAGGCAGGCAGCCGGAGCAACCGCCGGCAACGCCTGCTGCGGCAAATAACAAAAGTTTTTATTTAATCGGAGATCTGATTGCAGGCAGCTTTAGGCAATGTTCTTTGGCTTCGGCATCAGGCATAAAAATAGCTATGGATATCCATAGAATTATTAAGGAAAAAGAAAGTGAAAATTATCGCGGAGACATTTAAATCAGATTTAGCAACAGTTTTTGTAGCAGAAATGCAAAACAAAAAATATATTGAGTTTGTAGAATCCACTCAGCCGCCTTTACCACGTGAAAAAAAATGGGTTCTAATCGTTTCCACACTTTACGGCTGCCCGATTGGCTGCAGCTTTTGTGAATGCGGGATGTACTACAACGGCAAATTAAGCAAGGAAGATATATTCGCACAAATAGACTACCTCGTAACTCGCCGATTTCCGGACCGAGTTATTCTTGTTGATAAGTTTAAGATACAATTTGCCCGCATGGGCGAGCCGGCTCTCAATACCGCTGTATTGGACGTTTTGGATGAATTTTCTACGCGATACAAGGCGCCGAATTTTTTGCCGTCAATATCAACTATGGCGCCGGAAAGTTCCGACGATTTCTTTGAGCGTTTGCTTGAGATAAAAAAAGAAAAATACGATAAATCATTTCAATTGCAGTTTTCTATTCACACTACGAGCGAAACGCAACGGGATAAAATTATTCCCGTAAAAAAATGGTCGTTTGATAAAATGGCTGAGTATGCCGATAGATTTTTTACTCCCGGCACGAAGAAAATCACGCTCAATTTCGCAGTATTTGAAAGCGCGGAAATTGATAATAAAATACTGAAGAATATATTTGACCCCAATAAATTTATTATAAAATTGACACCCATAAATCCAACATCGACAGCAAAGACAAACAATATAATTTCGGAAGTCTTCTCGAGTCCTTCGATGTTTAATTTAGTAAAGTCTTTGGAAATTGATGGATTTGAAGTTATTTTAAGTGTCGGCGAGCCAGAAGAAAATAAAATTGGCAGCAATTGTGGGCAGTTTATTACCAATTATATGCAAAAAGTAGAAAAATTGGAAAATGCTTATAATTACCCACTAATGTATTCAAATGATAACATTTCCAATAATTAATTTTGTTTAAAATGAAAATATAATTATATTTACACAAATTTAAAAATGGAATTTGAAATTTATGAGTAATAACGACGTATTAAAAAAATTAAGAGTAGCTCTCAAACTGCGTAATGATCAAATTATCGAGATATTGAGCCTGGCGGATTTTAAAATTTCCCAAAGCGAATTAGGCGCTCTTTTTAGAGCCGACGACCATCCTAATTTCAAAAAATGCGGCGACCAAATCCTGAGGAATTTTTTGAACGGATTGGTTATTTATTATCGTGGTCCCAAAGAACAAGACAAACCCGAATAGTTTATAAATCATTTATAAAGGTAAGCTATGCTAAATATAGCACTTTTTGGTCCGCCCGGCGCCGGCAAAGGCACGCAATCGCAATTGCTGCTGGATAAATTTAATTTATTCTACATATCTACTGGCGACCTGCTTCGCAAGGAAATGTCGGAAAAAACCAAGCTCGGTGAAGAAGCTCGAAATATAATAGCTGCCGGTGGGCTCGTTTCCGATGAGATTATAGTTCAAATTATCGAAAAGACAATTACGGATAATCCGCAAGCCTCGGGCTTTCTTTTCGACGGCTTTCCGAGAACGTACGTGCAAGCCTATATTTTAGAAGGCTTGATGATAAAGCTAAATACCTCGCTGGATTGCCTGATAAGCCTTGAATTAAGCCAGGAAGATTCTGTCAATAGACTTTTGGCTCGCGGCATTACCTCCGGCAGAAGCGACGACAACGAAGAAGTAATTCTTAACAGATTAAAAGAATACAACGAAAAAACGTTGCCAGTGCTTGAATTTTATCGGGACAAAGGGATTTATTACGAAGTGGACGGCTCTTTAAGCATAGAGGAAGTAACCGCTCGGATAAATGAAGTGATAAAAACGCAGTTGAAGAAAAAACTTTTCAATGTTGTGCTATTCGGTTATCCGGGCTCTGGGCGTGGCTCTTTGGCTATAGCACTTGCCAAAGAATTTGGCTTGGAGTACTTTGCAACCGGCTCAATGTTAGACGAAGAAATTCGCAATCAAACAGAAATGGGGCTGCGCATAAAAGACCTCTACGAAAGTGGGCAACTTGTACCAGACGAAATAATTGTTCAGCTGATAGAAAAAAAACTTGCCAAAGCCCATGACTACAAAGGCTTTATCTTCAAAGGATTTCCGCGTACTTTCGTGCAATCCTATATATTGGATGGCTTGCTGCGTAAATACGGCTCGTCCATCTCCCAAATTATTGAAATAGAAGTGCCAGTCTTGGAATTAATCCGCCGTTTAGACGAGCGCAGCAAAACAGATCGCCGAATGCCTTACGATTCGAGTACTGCAAAAATTGTAAAGCGTTTGCACGAGCACGAAACAAAAACTCAGCCGGTTATAGAAAAATACAACCAGCTGCACGGCGTAACAAAAATCAACGGCATGGGCGCATTCGACGAAGTTTACAAACTGATAGCCAGCGAGATTGAAACCGGGTTCAAGAATCTGAGGTAAGTGTCGGTTGCCGGCTGTGCAAGCCAGATATGGCACACCACAGGAGGCTGTCTCGTAAGAAACAAATGAATGACAAGCAGGGATGCTTGTCCCACTAACTCCTTTAAATGTAATAACTTACGTAGCTCTTTAATCAGGTTCATCTTTCCCCCTTTTTTAAAAGGGGGTTAGGGGAATTTTTTCAATACAATACAATTCCCCCTGTTCGCTTCGCTCAATTCCCCCTTTTGAAAAAGGGGGAAAAATACAATCATTCTTCTTGTTCACTTTCCTAAAAGGCGGCCGGAGCTTAATTTATTGTTCTGTTTTTGAAAATGCTCTTTTAATAATGTAATGAAATTTATGCAAGCCTGTTCTGTTCAAGAACATCATGGGGCAATATCCATAAATTACTCGTATATTTTTTTGTATCGCTAAATCCAATATTTCCTTATTTTGTGAACCATATACAAACCAGATAATATCAAATCTATCTTTCTCGATTGATTCCAATAATTTTTGCGTAGCTGGCTTTGGGATAGATATTATAAGGTTTCGAACATCACTCGGCAATTCGCCTGCATTTTTAAAGCATTGAATTCCTTCGGCTTGCTCGGCGTTGTTGGATACCGGATAAACTTCGTAATTATTTTTTATAAACAAACGAAGCATTTCATTGCCCCATTTTTTATTGTTACGAGAGACGCCAATCACGGCTAATTTTTTATTTGCTAAAAATTCTTGAATAAGTTTTTCCATAATAATTCCTTTATTTTATAGTTGAATATGAAACGGATAGACTAAATAAAACTTCGTGGTGGGCCCGAACTCAAGCGTGGGCGACGGCAATTTGAAATAATTAAATGTTTGCTTGAGCCAATTTACGAAATTGCCACCGTTGTCTGGAAGCATTTTGATTAAATTATAATCCAGCGAAATCATAAATCGGCGGCTGCCAAAGTAATAATCATCTACCCAAGTGTCGCCTTTGCAGGGAATGCAATTGCCGGCAGCTACTTCGGATTTATCGCAAATGCCACGCACGGCGTAGCCGAAAGCAAGTTCCAGCCAAGAGGGCCAATAATCCTGTGCCGACCGAGGCAGTAGATTATGGACATTTACCGACAGCCACAAGGAATGCGAACTGTAATCATCGATGAACATAGAGGACGGATGTCGCTTTTTTTCGCCATGCCAATCCGCCGGAAAATATTGAAATTTCGGTGTAAAGTTTTGCAAAAAGGGAACATAATACTGCGCCAATTGAAAAGTAGAGCCGACTACGTCAGCATAAAAATCCGTCGGACTAAAGCCCCAATCTTTGCCGTAGCCGTCCAAAATTTCGACATAAGTTGAGTAAGAAAGCCCAACTATCGAACCCCAAACGGTCGAAGCCTCCCAGCTTAAGCCGGATTGCAAAAAGCCTTCGGTCAGGGCGTAGCTCGTCAAAAAGCAGCCAAAGACATGCCCCGCTTTATCGGCGTAAAGTGCGTATGGACCATCTTCTTGAAATTTGAATTTGCCCTGCTCCTTCCAGATGGTATTCATTTGAATTATGTGCTGCGCAATCATAAATCCAGAGAAAACGCCAGTGAATATGCCGAAATTCAGCGGTTTGATGTGCGTTGTTTTGTAGGGCAAATCGCCCGTTAAAGTATAACGTGGCGAACCCGCCAAAGAAAATTCCTCGTGGCTAAATCTTTCGTAATCATCAGAAATGATGTTTGAATTGTCAGAATTCAACTCGTCCTGAATGAATGCTGAAAAATCAGCATTTTCTTCATTTTCAAGAAAATCAGAATTGTCCGACAAGTCAAAGCGGCTGATATCCGAAGAGGAATAAAAAGCGTTGTCAGGCGTTTTTATAGACTGCGCCAACTCGGAAAAAAAGTCATAATCTATAGAAATTTTATTGGAATTATTCGATAGTGAAGCGGAAAAATCTTGTGAAAAAGCGTTGCAGGCTGCGAGAAACGAAAAATACATGATAAGAAATAAAATACGCACAACATTGCCTTGTTTGAATGAATAATAAATTCAAAATTACGTACAAATTGAACGTTGGCAAAGAAAATTATTCACAGCTTTAAATTTAGTTTTCGATAAATTTCAATTTGGGTCAAATTTATCCATTGCCCGGGCGCAAGCGTGCCAATTTCTAAGTTTTCGATAGCAACACGAACGAGCCTTAGCGTGGGGCAGTTGATTTTTGCAGTCATTCGCCTTGCTTGCCGATTTTTGCCCTCCGAGAGCCGGAGTTCTATCCAATAAGTCGGTATATTCGCTCTCAGTCGGATTGGCGGATTGCGTGGCGGAAGCACGGGTGCGGATATTAACTTTGCTTCTGCCGGCAGTGTCAAATGTGGTTTGCCGTTTATATTGATTTCGACGCCTTCTCTTAATCGGGCTAACTTTACCTCGTCGGGAAAACTTTCGACTTCCAGCCAATACGTGCGTAAATGCTTGTTTTTCGGGGAGAGCAAAACAAGGTTTAGCCGTGGGTCGTCGGTGAGCAATAGCAAGCCCTCGCTGTCGTAGTCGAGCCTGCCGACAGGATATACACCTTTGGGCAAGCCAAACTCGGCGAGCGAGCGTTTGCCGCCTTCGGAAGTGAATTGCGACAAAACGTTAAATGGCTTCGAGAAAGCTATATATTGAAATATTGTACTCAATTACTTTTTTATTAACTAAATAAAATCTTTAAACTCCGCACCATCTATCTCCGGCATCGCCAAGCCCGGGCAAAATATAGCGTTTCGAGTTAAGCTCTCTATCGAGCGAAGCGGTAATAATTCGGACTTCTGGAAATTCATTTTGAATTATTTCGATTCCTTCGGGCGCTGCAATTATCGTGCAGACGGTGAAGTTACGAACGCCCTCTTGGCGAAGACGGCGTATAGCAGAAGTAACCGAGCCGCCAGTAGCAATCATCATTTCGAGAATAATAAATTGCGTATGGTCGAAAAATTGAGGAGCCGAGAAGTAGTATTCGCTTGCATTGAAATCGACTTCATTGCGGCGCAGCCCGACAAATGAAATTTTTGCTGAGGGCAGTAAAAATTTAAAGTAATCCAAAAGCGCAAGACCGGCTCTAAGAACGGGTACAAATACAATGTCGCAATCAACTTCGCTGCCGGTGAATTTTTCCATCGGCGTGGTTATATCTTTTGCTTTCAGCGGCAAGCCGTTAAAAGCGGCCGCGGCAAGAAAATGGGAGATAACGTCTCCAGAGTGGCGGAATTCCGCATTGCTCGTTTGGGCATCACGCAAAATTGTTAAATGATGCTCAACGATAGGATGTTTAATTATTTCTAACATATTATTTTTCCAAAATGGTTGTTGTTTGTGCGAGCCAGCCTCAGGAAGAAGGGATTTTTATGTAATGATTTACAAATATTTTTTTCAGGTTCTTCTTTCCCCCTTTTGAAAAGGGGGGAAAGAAATCATTGCTTTTTCTGGAAACTGAACAGTACTGCCTGCAAGCTGAAACCTGTCCGCCTGCTACCTCTAATAGCTCATATTGTTTATCTTTACTTTGCCGCGGAAAATCCAATAGATGGCGATTGTATAGCCAACAACAAATGGCATTCCGATTAATGCAATGATGAACATCGTTTCGAGCGTTCTTTGCGAAGACGAAGCGTTGTATATAGTCAATGAATTATTCGGATCAATTGCCGGAACTATATTCGGGAAAATTCCTACTGCAAACAATACAAGCAACGCTGCTATCGCTGCACAAGACGAAAGAAACGCCCTGAAATCGCGGCGATGAAAAATTTCTCTCGGAATATTCGCAATCGCCAGCATATTCAGCAAAGCGATAAGAAACAAGCCCGGATATTCTTTGATATGGTCAAGCATATTTGGAACAAATATAAGCGTTGCCATAGTCGTCGAAACGTAAAGAATAACGAAAAGTATAATTGAATTATTCACCCAGCCGCGTAATTTCGCCTGCAATTCCCCTTCGGTTTTCATTACAGCGTAGATAGAGCCGTGCATTGCAAATAGTGCAACAGTTGTCAGTCCTACCAATAGCGGATACGGCGTTAGCAAGGTTAAAAGCGTCGTGCGCAATTCAAAATCAGGCTGCACCGGTACGCCGATAACCAGATTGCCCAAAGCGACGCCCATAAGTAAAGCTATAAGCATGCTCGAGATAGCAAAAGAGTAATCCCAGCTTTGGCGCCATCTTTTCGATTCGCGTTTACTGCGAAATTCAATTGAAACGGCGCGGAATATAATTACAAATAGCAATATCATAAACGGAACATAAAAGCCTGAGAAAACGGTCGCATAAGCGTGCGGGAAAGCGGCAAAAAGCGCTCCGCCGCCCGTTACGAGCCAAACTTCGTTGCCGTCCCAGACGGGTCCTATTGAGTTCATCAAAAGCCGCCGCTCGGTATCGTCTTTGACGAGTAAGTAAATTGTACCGACTCCCAAATCGAAGCCGTCCAAAATGGCGTATCCGATAAATAGCACAGCTACAAGGATAAACCATGTAATATTTAAGTCTAAACCACCAAACATATTGCCTCCTTATTTACCTGATTTATTAATGACAAACTTCTGTTGATTGTAAACTGCTGAGTCTGGATCATCTGTATCTTCGGGTCCGTGCTTGATTTTTCTGTCGAGCAAGAAAATAAATAGCACGAAAAGAAGAATATAAATCAGAGTAAACATAATAAGCGAGAACCAAATTTCGCTGCTATTGACTGTCTTGGAAACTGCGTCTTTAGTGCGAAGCAGCCCGTAAACAATCCAAGGCTGGCGTCCGACTTCGGCAGTCATCCAGCCGATTTGATTGCCTATCTGCGGCAAAAGTACAGCCCAAACGAGTATGTAGTGGTACCACTTTACGTTCTCTAATTTATTGCGCCACCAGAAGAAAATACCGATATAGATGAGTAAAATTATCAACATTCCAATAGCCACCATAAGGTGGTAGGTTTGGAAAACGATATTAACCGGCGGATGGTCTTCTTTCGGGAAGTCGTTTAGTCCTTTAATTGGAGTATCAAAATCCCAATAAACCAAAAAGGAGAGCATACCGGGCAAGCTGACGCCGTAAGTCGTAGCCGTTTCTTCGTCCACCCAGCCGAAAAGATAAAGGTCAGCTGGGGAAGTTGTGTAGTGTCCCTCGAAAGCTGCAAGTTTAGTCGGCTGCGTTTCTGCAACTTGTTGAGCGGATTGGTGTCCGGTGAAAAGTTGGAAAAGAGAAGCAAAAGCGGCGACGGCGAGAGCTATTTTAATTGATTGTATTGAAAAATAAGTGTGTTTCTTTTTAATCAAATAATAAGCCGCAACGCTTAAAACAAGAAAAGCACCGGTCAGCCAAGCAGCTGAAAGTGTATGGGAAAGCCGCTCGAAAGTTGAAGGATTAAAAACGACTTCCCAGAAATCAGTGATTTCAGCGCGAGCCATAACTCCTGTATCCACAACGTGGAAGCCGACCGGAGTCTGCATCCAAGAGTTAGCCACGATAATCCAAATGGCACTCATGTGCGCACCTAAGGCGACCATAATTGTTGCAATAAAGTGGGTGCGTGGCTTGACTTTGTCCCAACCGAAGACGAGAACGGCGAGAAAGCCCGATTCTAAGAAAAACGCAAATATTCCCTCGGCAGCCAGAGCGCTACCGAAGACGTCGCCTACAAAGCGAGAGTAAGTAGCCCAATTCGTACCAAATTCAAATTCCATAACGATGCCGGTTGCAACGCCCAGAGCAAAAGTAAGCGCGAAGACTTTTACCCAGAATTTCGTCATGTCGTGGTAACGTATGTCCTTCGTTTTCATGTACATTCCTTCCATAATGACGAGTATTAAGCCTAAGCCTATACTCATCGGGGGATAAATGTAGTGAAAGCCGATGGTTACTGCAAATTGAATGCGAGCCAGTAATTCAGTTTCCATTTAAGATTTCTCCAGAAAATTTTAATAATTATTTAACTAAAATTTTTTTTATTTTTTGTAACGTTTTTAGTTCTTTATAAAATTCAGTTTAAAAAATGATTTTTACTTATTTTTATAAATCATTTATCAAAATAAGTGTTTTATAAGAATTTTCCAAAGAATTAATAGATATTATTTATATTTTTTTTTACTTTTTATAAAAAATCAATATATAATTGGTTGAAAAATACTATTAAGAGATTGTTGATTAAGTCCAATTTTCTTGAGGCTGCCCCGATAAGTTATGTTTTGATAGAAATACGTTTAATCAGAATATTTTTCTTATCACGTAGCGATATAGAAAAATTCAGATTTCGCTGGGTATAGCTTAATTGTCGAACTTTACTTATCGGGGCAGCCACTTGGCGCAGAGGTCAAATAGTTGTCGGCTCATTTACAATGACATAAATACCCACATTCTCGGGTATGACAAAAAAAATGGAAATAATTAACAGTTTTTTAACAACTTATTTAAATATAATTCAAGAAGATTAATTATATTTGTGAATATGATTTTAACTATTTCTATAAACATTTTTTAGGGTACGCTATGAAACAAAGAATTTTCTCATTTCTTTTGGTACTTGTTCTTGCGACTGGGCTAAGTTTTGCACAAGGCATGACGACTGCCGGCTTGAACGGAAAAATTACCGATGCCGAAGGCAAAATACTTGTCGGCTCGACTGTTAAAGCAATACACGGACCAACTGGCACTGTTGCTGGCGCCGTTACCAACAAAACAGGCCGCTTCAATATCATGGGCTTGCGCGTTGGTGGTCCTTACACTGTTACTATTTCAATGGTAGGCTACGAGCCGCAGACAATGGAAAATCTTTATTTAGTTTTGAATCAAAACTTAAATATTGATATTAAATTAAACGAAAAAGGTATTACAACGGGCGTTGTCAATGTCGTTGCCGATAAAAACGATATTATTTCGACAAACAGAACGGGCGCAGCTCAATCGGTGAGCGAAGCAGAAATAAAAAGTTTGCCGACTATAACCCGCTCTATCCACGATTATTCACGCCTGTCTCCTTATATCGTTTCTTCGACGAGTGAAGGATCGAACGTCGGCGGACGCAATAGTAAATACAACAATATACAAGTTGATGGCGCTATAATGAGCGATGCTTTCGGGCTTTCTACTTCCGGCACACCTGGCGGACAAGCTGGCGCTGAGCCAATATCGCTCGACGCTATACAAGAATTTCAGGTAGCTATCGCTCCTTTCGACGTTCGTTTGGGCGGATTTACTGGTGGCTTGATTAACGCTATAACCCGCTCCGGCTCTAACTGGTTCCATGGCTCGGGCTATTTCTACGGCAGAAACGAGAAAATGGTCGGCAACAGCGCAATCGAGAATCCTGACGGCTCACGCAATGCCTATCCTGAATATACTGATTTCCAAGCAGGCGCTCGTTTGGGTGGACCCATCTTAGAAAACAAATTATTCTTTTTCGCAAACGGCGAAATCCGCCAACGTGCAGAACCGCAGCTTTTGGCACTAAAAGGCGAAACTGGCACCAACGTTTACGGACTTTCCCGAGATGAAGTCAAAACAGTTTATGATTATATAAAATCAGAATACATTGGCTATGACCCAGGCAGCTACAAAGATTACGTCCGCAATGTCAATGATTTTAAGATATTTTTGCGTTTGGATTATAATATATCCCAACAGCACCGCTTGACGCTTCGCCATAATATGGTCAATGCAGATCAAGACAACGCAGTCAGCCGCTCGAAAACATTTTTCGCATTCGAGGGACAAGAATATATCTTCCGTAGCTTGCAAAACCAAACCGTTTTGCAGCTCAACAGCGTTTTTGGCAAAAATATGGCTAACGAATTACGCATAGCACACACGCAAGTCAATGACGAACGCAACAACACAGGACAGCCTTTCCCGAGCGTTACTATCAGTGCTTTGGGCGATGACAAACGCAGCTCGATAAGCTTCGGTACAGAGCGTTTCTCACAACAAAATACGCTGGACCAAAATATAATTGAAATTACAGACAATTTCAATTATTTTATGGGCAATCACGTTTTCACTTTGGGAACAACTAACCAATATGTGAAATTCAGCAATTTATTCGTACAAGATGCTTACGGAACTTATACTTTCTCCGGCTTGCAAAACTTTTACGACAAGATTCCTAATCACTACTATTACAGCTATCTTTTGGACGGCGGCAAGCCAAAAGCTGAATTTTCTTACTGGCAGCTTGGCGTTTACGCTCAGGACGAATGGACTGTTATTCCTGATTTGAAACTCACTATCGGCGTTCGTGGCGATATTTACACATATCCCGACAGCCCGATTGAAAATCCAACATTCAAATCTGCTTTTGGCTTAAGTACATCAGTCTTGCCAACAACGTTTGCTTTGTCCCCACGCGTGGGTTTCAATTATGACGTTTTTGGCGACAAAATGACACAGATTCGCGGCGGCGTTGGCTTGTTCGCAGGTCGTACTCCTGGCGTTTGGATTGGCAATCAATATGCAAATACAGGTATGGATTACGGTCGTGTCGATATATATAAAGACATACCCGGCTTTGAGCCAGACCCAACTAAGCAACCTAAACCGGGCGATCCGGGGACCGTTTTTTCTTCTGTAAAAACTTCGGAAGTAAACATAACGGATAAAGATTTCAAAATGCCTCAAATACTTCGTTTTAATATTGGATTCGACCATCAAATTATGCCGGGCTTAATCGGTACTTTGGAATTTATTTATGGCAAAACATTTAACGATGTATTGTATCAAAATATAAATTTGAAAGATTCTACCATCGGCGGAGCAAGACAATTTACCGCTGACGGCCGTCCGCTTTACTTAGGCAAAAATAGAATCAGCCCTGATTTTACAAATGCGATAAAATTATCCAATACTGACGAAGGCAACCAGTTGTCAGTTTCTGCACAATTACAAAAGCCTTTTGGGCAAGGATATATTCCGAATTTAAGTGCAAATCTTGCTTATACTTATAGCGAAGCAACTGACGTGAACAGTGCTACTTCGAGCCGTGCAATTTCTAATTGGCAATATAATCATGCAGTAGATCCAAATCGTCCGAGCCTCTCGACATCACTTTTCTCTATTCCTCACAGAATACTTGCAAACGTAGCTTACCGCTGGGTTTATGATAATAATTCATCGTTTACATTTGGCGCTTACTACGAAGGACGCTCCGGCTCGCCGATGTCGTTTATTTACTTCACACAAAGCAGCATTACTTGGGATCCTTTAGTATTGATTGACAGATACGTTAGAGACGCCAATAACGACGACATTTGGGGTAACGACTTGGTTTATATTCCAAATAAATTAACCGATGTCGGCGGTTTGTGGCAAGATGATAATATGATACTCGTAAACGGCGGTGATATTTATAAAAATTCTGAAGGAGTAGCTTACAAAAATCTTGATGGCAGCGACATGACATTCAATCAGGCGATGGAAAGCTTCATCGGCAAATGGGATGATTTGGAGCGTGGAAAAATTCAAGACCGCTATTCGCTACGCCAACCTTGGCGTCATCAAGTAGATTTGAGAATTAGCCAAGAAATTCCTACTTTCAAAAGTCAAAAAATAGAGCTTTCGCTTGATATTTTGAACGTACTAAATTTGCTCAATCCAAAATGGGGCAATCAGCTTTACGCAAGCAACAACCAATATTCTCTTTTCCGTTTCGAAGGATATGACAAAAACGTGGTTGATGCCGAAGGCAAAGGCAAAATGCGCGTCAGCTACATTCCAAACGTTCGCGGCAATGGCAAAGACGATATATTTGAAACATCGGATTTCTGGTCACGCTGGCAAATGCAATTTGGAATTAGATATAGTTTCTAAAACTTTTTAGTAGTCGGCTATCAGTAGCCGGTGATCAGTGAAAGGCAGAACTGTTGTAGATGTCCAACACCTTCGAGGTGTTGGACATCTTAGTTTTCGGTGGTCGGAGGTCAGTTTCTAGTGAAAAAGCAAAATGGGTGCAGATGTGCCACACCTTCGAGGTGTGGCACATCTGTATGTATTATACCGATAACCGGCAACTGACCACCGAAAACTTGCCGCCTCCAAAAAATACAATAGCTACATTTACGTTAATATAAAAGTTTACTATTAAAATAGAAAAATAAATGGTAATTTTGCTAAATATAAATAGAATGAATGAATTGTTCAGATGAAAAAAGAAATAATAATTAATGCAGCGATAAACGAAGTAAGGGTAGCTATCACCGAAGATGGCAAACTTGCCGAGTTTTTTATCGAATTGCCGGAAAAAGTACGTTATATTGGAAATGTTTATTTAGGAAAGGTCAGCAAAATTGTTCCCGGCATCAACGCCGCTTTTATTGACATTGGCATCAATCAAGACGCTTTTCTTCACTTCTCAGACGTCGATGAATCGTTAGAAAAATCAGTATTTTTAGAAGATGACGAGGAAGAAGGAAAGATTTTTGACGCAAAAGAAGAAATGCCCGAAACAAGCGAAACTCCTAAAGAAAATCCACCTGTAACCCCGAAAGGCAAGCCCAAAAGCAACAAGGGCAAAAACTACAAAAAGCAAATAGACGAAGGCAGCGCAGTTGCCCTGCGGAAAGAGAAATATCAGATTTCTAATTCCAATCCCAATTCAAAATTAGCTAAGTTCCGTACGAAACGCTCCGGCGACGTTACTATCAACTTAGAGCCCGGTCAATTGGTACTAGTGCAGGTTATACGCGAATCTTACCACAGCAAAGGAATGAAAGTTACAACCAAGGTTGCCATACCAGGCAGATATACGGTCTTGCTCCCATTCGATAATTTGCTCGGCGTTTCGCGAAAAGTACAATCTTACGTCGAAAGACGCCGACTTCGCACGCTTGCCAAAAGCACACTGCCCGAAGGCTACGGCGGAATTATCCGCACCGCTGCGCAAGGTAAAAGCGAAGACGAACTCCGCCGCGATTGGAATTACTTGCTCGATACGTGGCACTCCGTCGAAGATAAAATAGAAAAATTCAACCAACCGAGTTTGGTATATCAAGATTTAGGTCTGGCGACAAGCGTAGTGCGGGATTTGTTCAATGCTGACGTTTCGCGATTAGCTGTCGATTCCAAAAAATTATACAAGGAAATTGCCGCTTATTTGAACGCCAATTCTCCGCATATTCTCGAAAAAGTGGAATATTACACAGGCGACGCTACTATTTTCGAAGCCTTCGGAATAGAAAAGGAACTTCAAAAGACGTACAAACGCACAGTGTCTTTGCCTTCGGGCGGCGACGTCGTCTTTGACCATGCAGAAGCAATGACCGTAGTGGACGTCAATTCCGGGCGTAGCAAAGAAGAAGAGCAGGAAAAAAATGCAATGCGGACTAATTTGGAAGCGGCGCTCGAAGTAGCCCGCCAAATCCGCCTGCGGGACATTGCCGGCATGGTAATTATCGATTTTATTGATATGTCAATGGAGTCAAACAGAAAGAAACTTTACGGCGAGATGCTGAAATTTTTGTCCCGAGACAGAGCCCGTACCGTAGCTTATCCGCTCTCTCAGCTTGGGCTTATGCAAATAACCCGCCAAAGGATTAATCAAAATATCGAAGAAAAGACGAGCGAAATTTGCCACGTTTGCAACGGCACGGGACGCATTACTTCCAAAGCCGTATTAATTAATACGATAGAACTTTGGCTGAAAGGTTTTAGAAAAAAATCGCGGGAATTTAAATTAATTTTGCACGTAAATCCTTATATTGCTACATATTTGACTGATGGGGCGCTTTCGATTGCCTCAAAGTTGATGTTGAAATATTTTGTGAAAATTAACGTACAGCAAAACGATTCAGTTCCTATCGACAAATTTAGAATATTTTCCGTCAGAAAGGAAAAAGAAATTACCAATGATTATTTATAATTTTGAAATTGCAAATTAAAATAGATGGATAAAGCACAAAAAACAATCACTATACTTGGCTCGACAGGCTCAATCGGTAAGCAGGCGCTGAACGTTTTGGAGTCACTTCGAGGTGATTACCGCTTGGGCTATCTTACGATAAATAAAAACATCGAAGAGCTCGAACGTCAGGCGCTGAAGTTTTCGCCCCACGGCGTGGTCATTAAAGAAGAGATATTTTACAAAGAATTTGTGGCTCAAACGCGATTCAAAGGCGAGATTCTTTGCGGACAAGAGGGCGTTTTGGATGCAGCTTCCTCATCTGAAAATGATATCGTACTGTCTGCTCTAGTAGGTTTTTCTGGCGTCGAGCCAACACTTGCTGCTATTCGGCAGGGTACGGATATTGCCTTGGCTAACAAAGAAACGCTCGTTGCTGCTGGCAGCATTATAACCGCCGCGGCAGAAAAAAGTGGCTCGAAATTGCTTGCGGTCGATAGCGAACATAGTGCTATCTTACAAAGTTTGATAGGTGAAAATTATCATGAAATTGAAAAAATCATACTTACAGCCTCGGGCGGTCCATTTCTAAATACTAATTTAAACGAATTCAAAGATTTAACGGTTAGTCAAGCTCTGAATCATCCAAATTGGTCGATGGGCAGCAAAATTACTATAGATTCGGCAACTATGATGAACAAAGGCTTCGAGGTAATCGAGGCTTATTGGCTTTTTGGGTTGGGCGTCGAAAAAATTGATGTCGTCATACATCCGGAAAGCATAATTCACTCGCTCGTGCAGTTTGTAGATGGCTCGGTAAAAGCTCAGTTGGGCTTGCCGGATATGCGGTTGCCCATAGCGTACGCACTTAATTATCCGCGGCGAATGCCATTTGATTTCCCCCGTTTGGATTTAGCGGAAATTGGAAATTTGACATTTAAAAAGCCGGATAGAGAGAAATTCGCGTGCCTTGGCTTGGCATACCAAGCCATACAAAAAGGCGGCACCGCTCCGGCTATAATTAATGCTGCTAATGAAATTGCTGTCGAAGCATTTTTGAGCGAAAAAATAAGATTTACAGACATAGCGGAATCAATTGATTTCGCTTTGCAAAGGTCGGACGTTATCACCTCTCCTACAATTGAAGAGATAATTTTTACTAACCACGAAACAAGAATATTAACAGATAATTATATCAATTCACTAATAAAATTATAGAGATATGGAATTTTTAAGCAGTTTATTTTATTTTATAATTGTTATCGGAATACTTATTCTGATACATGAACTCGGACATTTCCTCGCCGCAAGGATGACCGGCATGCGTACCGAAGTATTTTCTATCGGTATGGGCTGGCGATTTTTGGGCTTCAATAAAATTACGGGATTTACTTTCGGCTCGCTGCCGGCTGATATTGATTTAAAAGGACATACGGATTATCGCTTAGCAGTCTTCCCAATCGGTGGATACGTGAAAATATCCGGTATGGTCGATGAATCGATGGATACAGGTTTTTTAGGCAAAGAGCCTGAAAAATATGAATTTAGGTCAAAGAATACATTCCAAAAAGCGTTTGTACTTTCTGCCGGCGTGATTATGAACCTTTTGCTCGCTATTAGCATATTTGGCGGCATCGCCTTGTTCTCAGGCGAAAAATCTTTTGAAACCACGACTATCGGCTACGTCCAAAAAGGCTCGGTCGGCGAAATTATTGGGCTGGACAAAGGCGACAAAGTTTTGTCAATCAACGGCAGCAAAGTCAGCGATTGGGCTGACGTTGTGCAATGGCTCACTACTAAAGATTTGGGCGATAGGCGAGTTATCGAACTCGTTCGCGACGGCGAAGCCATTTCTATTACTGCTGACGGCGGGAAGTTTTTAAAAGTCTTTTCAGAAAAAAAGACTTTGGGCATAGAGCCTAAGGACATGAGGATTCTGATTTTAGCTTCTATTTTCGATAAACCGGCACAACAAGCCGGCATAAAGCAAAACGACACAATCGTTTCGATAAACGGCGAAAGCATTGCAGGATTTGCAAATTTCACTGATATTTTGAAAGCTAATCCGAATAAAAATTTATATATCGAATGGAATAGCAACGGCAAAGTAGTCGGCGATTCAATCCGTACGGACGAACGCGGAACTATCGGCGTGCAAATAACAGAGGTTTTTACAGGCAAAATTTCTAACCGCCAGTATGGCTTTTTTGAATCAATTGCTTTCGGTGTGAATCAAACAGTAAATTCTGTTAATTTGCTTTTCAGCTCGATTGGGCAAATGATAAATGGCAATCTGTCTTTCAAGGAATCGGTCGGTGGACCAATTATGATAGCCAAGCAAGCCGGACAGCAAGCCGAGCGTGGCATAGTCAGCTTTTTGAGCTTTATGGCTTTGCTCTCTGTTTCTTTGGCAGTGTTAAATATAATGCCTTTCCCGGCATTGGACGGCGGACACATCGTATTTGTGCTAATCGAAGGAGCAATACGCCGCGAGATACCGATAAAAGTAAAGCTGGGCATTCAGCAGGCGGGGCTAATCATCTTGCTGGCGTTCATGGCATTTGTCGTTTATAATGATATAATTAGGTAGCAGGCGAGTGGCGGCAAAATCGAGCCACCTTAGATTGTACAAAATAAAAATAGTTTTCTTTTTCCAGAAGTAGGGGCAAACGGCTGTTTGCCCTTTCTTGTAAGTGTTTCGTGCTTAGCATTTCTTCTTTATCGCGAAGCGATTACATATCTATAACCTAAGCATATCAACGTTCCTCTTTATCGCAAAGCGATTATATATCTATAACCTAAGCATATCAACGTTCCTCTTTATCGCAAAGCGATTATATGTCTATAACACAAGCATACAAACGATTATCTTTATCGAATAGCGATTAGATACAACCACTTTGGGGCTGAATGTTACGCAGATAGGGGAGAAATGATTTGAATGAACGATGTGATGATACATACATTTTTAAACACCCCGTAAGAAGTTGTCTCATAAGTAATAAATTAATGACAAGCATCCTTGCTTGTCTATATTCCCCGAAAACATGACTAATGAGACAGCCTCGTCTGTAATTGACGATAACTTTCTAACCCAACTCCTTCCACCGAAAACTAATTATTTTTTCGGCAAAATTATTGAGAAGCTGGTGCCGATGCCCTTAGTACTTTCTATGCTGATATTTCCGCCATTGCGCTCTATAAATTCTTTGCAGAGAACCAGCCCTAAGCCAGTTCCTAACTCATTATTAGTTCCGGGCGTCGATTGCGATTTGTCAATTTGGAATATATTATCCAGTGCCGCCTTATCCATCCCGATGCCATTGTCGGAGATGATTATGCAAATTCTGTCGCTTAAATCTTCAATTTTCACATCTATTCTGCCGTAGTCATGCGTGAATTTTATGGCATTCGATAGAATATTACGCACAACGGTTGTCAGCATATTTATATCAGCATATACCTCCACTTGCGGAGCTGCGAAAACTAATATTTCAATGGATTTAGCAGTTGCCATCGCTCTTAAATGAGCGATAACGTCCTCAATCAGCCCACGCCCATTTATATTCATTTTATGGCATTCAATTTTATTTAATTGCGAGCGGGACCATGTCAAAAGATTTTCCAGCAAACGATATGTATTATTTGCTGAGTTGTTTAGGAGTGTCATAATCGAGTAAATATCATCTTTTGAATAGCTTTTAAATTCTTTGACAATAGACTCGATAATTTTTTGCTGCGTTGAGATGGGGTTTATCAAATCATGCGCTATGATTGAAAAAAACTTGTCCTTCGTAGCGTTTAGCTGCTCTAATTCTTGGGCATAGATTTTGATTTTTTCTTCCATCAGACTGCGTTTTTCGAGTTCTTCTATAGCTTGATTTTTTGCTCCTCTGTATTTTTTTACGCGATTGGAAAGCGTAGTAACATTCTCTATAGCAATCAAAACATCGAATTGGCCATAAATATTTTTGGGCAAGGAAGTTAGAGTTGCCGATTGAGATTGTGTCTCTGAATTCGAATCGGTTATCGGCAAAAAATAATGATGCAAAAGCGAAGAAAAAACCATCGGCGGACGCCCCATAAACATTAGGTCTATCCTGACTTTATAGCGGGGATTATTTAGATGCGGATATAGCTCCAACAAATTGCGTCCTGTCATCTCTTTCTGAGTTTTGCCTGTCCAGCCCTCTAAGCATAAATTCCAGTAATTTATCGTATAATCGCTCGATATTATGCAAACGCCTATCGGTACGTAATCATACATTTTATAAGGGTTAGCGGTGATTTCTTCTATCCTTGTCATTACTCTTGCGCCTCAAAGGAATTTAGATATTCATCGATTAAAGATATGAAGTATTTGAAGGAATTGATGTTTAGATAAATAATAATATCGCCCGATATTTGATATTCTTCGACTGTAAAAAGTGTTTGTCCGATAAGCACGACGTCATCGACGTAGCGGTCTATTTTTTCAAAAAAATCTTTGCGATAATTTTCATAATATTCTGGAACAAAAAAGTCAAAATCATGATGGAAGAAATTGCTAAATTCTGCCAATACGGCATTTAAAATTATATTGCCCAGTTCGACTAAAGCGCCAGATTTAATTTCGTCGAATTCTTCTAAATCCAAAACTTCTCGCGAGAAAAGCTGTACTAATTTATTTGCACTATCGTGCGAAAAAACAAGCTGCGAAATGCCAGAAAAGCTGTTTCTAAATTCCATATTGACAGCAGACAGATTTGCAGAGCCTAACATCTCGAGCTCTTGCATTAAATCGCAGGATTGCACGACTTTGACGAGAGGGACATTCAAATCGACTGAAACATTAAGCATTTGGCTCAAAATATTGGTGCTTTCGTTCACCCCGACGTTCATAATTTCGCGAATGGCGTCCAGTTGCAGTTCGGTTAAATTTGCAGGTGCATCCATTTACAACTCCTTTTTACTGTTAATAGCTAATCCAATTGCAGCAATAAGTTCAGTTTTATTGACATGTTTTTTTAACACTGCGGACACTTTCAACTCGTAAAATTTATTGAGAATATTTTCCTGCTGGTTAGCAGAAATAATCACAACAGGAGTAAAGTTTTTCCGCTCCCGAATAATTTTAAGAACAGTCATTCCGTTCAAACCCGGCATTAGGTAATCCATCAGCACGCAATCATAAATTGATTTATCAAGCATATCAAGTGCCAGAGTGCCGCTTGCGGCTTCTTCGATTGTCCCTACTTCACCAAGCAACATTTTTTTTACAGCCATGCGTGCAACTACAGAATCATCAACCATCAATATTTTGGCTTTTTTTATATCGAGCATATTAATATTATTCCATTATTTTTTGTGCATAATTCATAAGAAAAAAAAGAATTGGTATTTTTTGAATATAGAAACATACAATTTATTGTATTTTTTTAATTTAAACAAATTAATAATAATTATTCTTTAATTAATAAAGACAACACTTATTGGAATAATTTCAAAATAAAATGCTTTTTTGTAATTTCTTCTTTTAATTTTTATGACTATGATGTATATTGTAAATCTAAAATAAAATAATTTTGAATAATATAAATTAAATTGGATAGTTATATGGGTATAAGTAAATTAGAAGCGTTTTTGGAAATAGCAAGCAATCGCCCAAAACGCAAGATTGCAGTCTCTGCTGCCGAAGACGAACCTGTCTTGCAAGCAGTTGCAGCAGCCGAAAAAGCTGGAATTGCAGAAGCTATTTTAGTCGGTAACGAAGAAAAAATCCGAACCATAGCCGAGCAAATCGAAGTGGACTTGTCGAATTTTGAAATAATTAACGAAAAAGATCCAGCTCGCTCAGCTAAAATTGCTGTTTCGCTTATCCGCGAGAGCAAAGCTCAAATCTTAATGAAAGGCATGGTCTCGACTGCCGATTTTTTGCGTGCTGTCTTGAATAAAGAAGCTGGCTTGCGCCAAGGCGACATGCTTAGCCATATCGGATTTTTCGACCCGCCCGCTTACCACAAAGTTATTGCTTTGACAGATGCTGCCCAAAATATTGCTCCCTCTTTCGAGGAAAAAGTTACAATTTTAAAAAATGCTGTCGATCTTTTTCATCGCTTGGGCGTAGCCCAGCCTAAGGTTTCTGTGCTTGCAGCAGTTGAAAACGTAAATATGAAAATGCAATCGACTGTCGATGCTGCCATTTTAGTGCAGATGAATCGCCGCCGGCAAATCAAAGGCTGTATAATCGACGGCCCTTTGGCTTTCGACAATGCTGTTTCGCTCGAAGCTACGCATCACAAAGGCATAGAAAGCCCAGTCGCAGGCGATACGGACTTACTTTTGGCACCTAACATCGAAGTGGGCAATGTGCTTTATAAATGCTTTACATATTTTGGCGGAGCTTCTGTGGCAGCAACAATTTTAGGCGCAGCTTGCCCTATCGTCTTGACTTCCCGCGCCGATTCGGATCGGAGCAAACTTATGTCTATCGCTTTAGCCGCTGCGGCTTCAATATAAGGAAATTTAAATAATGAAAATATTAGCAATAAATCCGGGCTCGACTTCTACAAAAATAGCTGTCTATAACGATTTGGAGCCAGAAATTGTTCAAAACTTAAAACATAGCGCCGAAGATTTATCTCGCTTTTCTTCAATCATCGACCAATATGATTTTCGCAAGCAAATTATTATCGATTTTTTGAAAAATAACGGCATAGCTCTTTCTTCGCTCGATGCTTGCGTCGGGCGTGGCGGATTGCTGAAACCCATTCCGGGCGGCATTTACAAGGTAAACGACCGAATGGTCGAAGATTTGAAAAAAGGCATACAAGGCGAGCACGCTTCGAATTTGGGCGGCATTTTAGCCCGCGAAATAGCTTTGGAGGCTGGCAGCAATGTCGAAGCATATATCGTCGATCCCGTCGTTGTCGATGAATTGCAAGACGAAGCTCGCTTTTCGGGGCATCCCAATTTGCCGCGAAAAAGTATCTTCCATGCGCTAAATCAAAAAGCTGTCGCCCGCCGTTACGCTCGCGAAAATGACAAAAAATACGAGGAACTCACGCTTATCGTCGTCCATTTGGGTGGTGGCATTACCGTTGGCGTTCACAAAAACGGAAAAGTTATCGATGTCAATAACGGGCTGGACGGCGAAGGACCGTTTTCCCCCGAAAGAACTGGCACTTTGCCCGTGGGCGATTTAGCTCGCCTCTGCTTTTCAGGCAAATATGAATTGCACGAAATTAAAAAAATGATAACCGGCAAAGGTGGCTTCGTGGCTTACTTAGGCTCAAATGACGCCTATCAGGTAGAGCTTGATGCCTTGGAAAGGGGCAACGAGACTGCCCGCCAAGTCTTTTTCGCAATGGCTTATCAAGTAGCCAAAGAAGTCGGATTTGTAGCCCCCGTTGTTTCAGGCAAAGTTGATGCGATATTAATTACTGGCGGCATGGCTCGCTCCAAGCCTATTTGCGAGTATTTGGAAGAACGCATAAAATTCATTGCACCAGTCGTTATTTATCCGGGCGAAGACGAGATGCAGGCGCTTACAGAAGGCGTCTATTATGGCTCGCTGGGCGAAATTCCAATAAATGAATACGTCTAAGTTATTTGTTTTATTTACACTTGAAATAGTATCATGGCTCAGAAAAGTGAATTGAAAAGTGAATTGAAAAGTGAATACATTGAAAAGTATCAAATTTCAGCAGATTATATTTTGAGCAGATTAACCGAAAAACCGGAGCTGGCAATTATCGCCGGCACCGGTTTTTCTGATTTTTTTGAAAATGAAAATATTTTACTCGGAATCAACTACTCGGATATTCCATATTTCCCACAGCCAACAGTTGCCGGACATAGCGGCCGGTTGCTTCTAATCGAGCTTTCCGGCAAATTCTGCCTTGTTTTTATGGGTAGATTCCACGTTTATGAGGGAGCAGCAATTGACGAGATAGCAAGCCCTGCGATAGTCTCGCATTTAATGGGCATAAATTTAATAATTTTTACCAATGCAGCCGGCGGGCTTAATCCCAATATTGCATTAGGCGAAGCGATGATTATCCACAGCACAATTAATTTTCTAAACCGAGATACAAGCGGGCTTTTCATAAGTTTACCGCATTCAGGTGAGAACAATGTGTTTTCAAATGAGGAATTATTTAGCTCAGAGTGGCAGGAAAAAATAAAAATCGAAACGATAAATGCAAGAGTAGTTTTTCACGAAGGCGTATATTTAAGTACTACTGGTCCAAGCTTCGAGACTCCAGCAGAGATACGCTTTTTCAGGAAATTGGGAGCAGACGCAGCCGGCATGTCCACTATTTTGGAAGCACAAGCGGCGAACCGTTTAGGAATGGAATGCTTAGGGCTTTCGCTCGTAACAAATTGCCTTTCAGAAACGCACACATCCGAAGTCAGCCATGAGGACATCTTGCTTGTTTCGCAAAAGGCAAAGCCGCACACGAAAAAACTACTCGAAATTGCAATAAAAGTTTCCAGTTTCTGGTTACCAGTTTCCGATAAAAAGCAATTCATCCGATGACTGGGGCAGTTATCGGATGAATAAAGAAAAAAGAAGGGACAGCCGTTTGCTACTAACATACCGCTCCTACGGAGCTTAGAAGTAAATGATTGCTATTTATTTAGATGGCGTCCACCTCGAAGGTGGACGCCATCTGGAATGGAATGTAGCACATCTGCATCAGCTTTTGGGCGAACAGCCGTTCGCCACTACGGGTGTGCCTTTCACCGGAAACCGCCAACTGATAACCGAAAACTCCAAACTCACGCTTCACACTCAAATTTCTCTGCCTTTGGTGCGTTTTACTTTGAGGACGAATCGCTTTATGTCTTCGACTATTATTTCGTCGCCCGCTTCTATCGGCTCTTGGGAAAGAGCTGTCCAAATCTCACCGAAGACCCTAACCTGACCCTTTTCACCCGGTGCGAAATTGCCTAAAGCGCTGCCCTTTGAATTGAGCATGGCGGAGTTTCCGCTCGTGGTTTTTCTGAACTGAGCCTTAACTCCGAACGCAATTAAAACCCCAAAGAAGAGTGCCGTAACTATCACGAAGGAAATGATTAAACTCATAGAAATATCCATATATTTATAAGGTGTGTCGATAAGCATAATCGAGCCGATGGCAAGCGAAATTATTCCGCCTATAGACAAAATCCCGTAGCTTACTACTTTTATTTCAAGCAGGAACATGATAATTGCCAGTAAAATCAGAAGCGCCCCGACGTAATTTACCGGAAACATTTGCAAAGAATAAAGGGCAAGCAAAAGCGAAATGCTGCCGACAACGCCCGGTACTAATGCTCCCGGACTCCAAAATTCAAACATTATTCCATAGATGCCAAGCATTAGCAAAATATAGGCTACGTCTGGGTTACTTATCCAAAATAAAAAGCCTTCCGACCAATTCATTTTTCTTTCTTCTATCGCGACGCCGGCAGTTTTGAGCTCGACTTCGCCCAAAGAGGTTTGCACCTTGTGCCCATCTATTTGCTTAACAAGCGTTCTGACATTTGGGGAGATGAAATCAATCGCTCCAGCGAGCAGTGCTTCTTCTTCGGTGGCGGATATGCTTTCCCTGACGGTGCGGTCTGCCCAATCTATATTTTTGTTTCGCTTGTTGGCAATCGAACGGACGAAGGCAGCGGCGTCATTTGTAATTTTATCATTCATAATGGAATCTGGCGATTTTCCGCTAGAACTTACCGGGTGGGCAGCGCCAATATTAGTGCCGGGCGCCATTGCCGATATATGTGCCGCAAGTGTAATGAAAACACCTGCTGAGCCTGCTCTTGCGCCAGTAGGCGAGATATATACAATTATCGGTACTTTAGAATCCATTATTTTGGAGACAATTTTTCGGGTCGAGCTTAGCAAGCCTCCCGGCGTATTCATTTCGATAATTAGAGCGTTGGAATGGATTTCTTCGGCATATTTTATGGAATTGGTAATGTAAGATTGCGAGCCGGGCGAGATGGCGCCATCTACTTTAATCTTCACGATTTTTGCTGCAAAAAGTGAGGAGCCGGCGAAAATAATCGCTATGCTTATTAGTATAAATTTCATTATTTTCATTGCCGCTTTTCCACTTTTATTACTATAAAAAAATTGACGCAAATAATTACAATATATTATTAATTTATTATTAATTAAATAAATTTATATTATTGGTAGGCATTGTAGGGAGAATAGTTATATTAAACCTTTTCTCATTATACTGAAGAAATCAGAGAAGTAGAGGCGAAAAGCCGTTTGTTCTGATTTGCCCCTACGAAAAGGGCGAACACATAGGTTCGCCCCTACAAGCCGCTGATAACGCAAGGGCACGGCATGGCGTGTACCTACAAACGCTCCGAT
>JBBRJR010000004.1:0-28281 GCA_038218865.1 Kapaibacterium sp. (SeqCode)
TGATTATTTCATTAAATAATTATCTTATTTAACAATGTTCAATTTAACAACTTCTGTACGTGTACCGGCTGTCAATTTAAGGAAATAATTTCCATTGACGAAAGCCGATGTGTTCAAAGTTGCTGAATGATTACCAATTGGCAATACTTCATTGACGAGTGTAAGAACTTCGTTGCCTAAAGCATCGAACAATTTAACAGTAACCAATTCATTTTCAACGGAAGCAAAGCTTACGTTAGAAGTGTTGCTTACAGGGTTCGGATAAGCAGCCAAAGAAACGTTCATTTGAGTTGTTTCTGATTTAATAACTTTGAATGCGTCAAAGCTTGTACCTTTGATTGTCAAAGAGGAGTTCGATCCTTTTTTGATTGTACCAAAGATTTCGCCTGTAACTGCATCAACGAAAGTATAATCAGCATCAGCATTATTCAAATTAACATTGATTGGATACTGAACGCCTTGTACTCTAACGACTGATTCATTTGCATTCGACAAATATTTGCCATCTACGAAACGAACATCGAATATTTCCGACAGAGGAGCTGGCGGCATTTCGAATGAATCTGTATAAGCATTGATATTTGAGGAGATATAAACATTTGCATTTTTATTAACATTATCGGAAACGGTAACTTGAGTAGCTGTAGCAATCAAATTATCTTTTGCTTCGTTATTGTTAAACGCATTGAGTTTAAATCCTCTACGCAAATTAGCAGGTACGTTGATTTTCAAATGTCCACTATTGTTTACTTTTATCCAATAGCCAAGACCTGGGCGAATTTCGGATACTTCTTGGTAACCGCGATTAGTTACATAAGCCCAAACACCATATTGACGTGTGTAAGAAATATCAGGAGTTTCGCCGTTAAATTCGGTGAATTGTATTTCATTAATGTTCAACGGAATGGAAACAGCACCAATTGTATTCCAGCCTGAATAAAGTCTGATGACATCATTAGGAGGTGTGTTTACGTCCAAATCATAAATGAAAGTACCTGGGAATTGACGATCAACAACTTTATCATATTTAATAAAGTAGCCAGTACCTGGTTTCAAAACGCCGTCCGGTGGTTCTTGATATTGATTTTGAGTAAATGTCATAGGGATATTAATTGCATTTCTGTAGAAATTCAAGTAAAATGCGTTTACTGGGCGAACTGGCATACTAAGCAAGTTCCAACCTTCTTGTATAATTGGCTCGCCAATGCTATTGACATAATCAACAACTGTCGGCAAAGTATATTCAATCATAAATTCAGTTACTTTAGGGTCAAATATAGTAAAGGAGAAATTGCCATTGCCAAGGTCAGTAGCTTTACGCATATTAATAGCCGGGAAATATTCACCATTTTTTGTGTCATGTATGAACAAGTTTGATCCCGGATAGAAATCATTTACATTCCAAGTCAAAACAACTGGATAGCCTTTGTTAGGGCTGAATTTGCTCAGGAATACATGAGATTTAGCTGTAAAGTCAAAATCTCTTATGTCTCTTGAATGTGAGCGACGATTTGCTTCATTAGGAGCAAAATCCCAGAATCCATTAGGATATTGAGCTAACAAGTTGGAATCTACTGGGAACCAACGGGCGTCGAAAATATCATTACCTTGTGCATCTTTGCCAAGTGGATATTCGTGAGCACATTCGCCATAGAGTGAATCTATGCCGTCAGTGGCTCTTACGCCTGTTCCGAAGATAAGCAAATGCTTGTAGCCTGCGCCGTTTGGTGCAGATTTATCTGTATTGGTAACGGTTAATTTGATACCAGGTATAATGTTTGTAGTGACAGTAGGTTCAATTGGTCTCTTGAAATATATGAAAGTGATTTTCAATTTCACAGGTGTAATACCTGCATAAGGAGATTTGAACGTAACATAGCCAGTATAAACGCCTTCTTTTTCAGGGTCGTTTGGATTGTTTTTCACTAATTGAGAAGGATCACATTTGATTTCCAAATGTACTTCCAAATCTTTAGTATTTTTCAAGCCAGCCGGATCTTCCAATTCACCAAGAATACCAAAGTCTATAAAGTTAATATAGCCTTTTCTTGTATAGCTCGGAATTGGATTTTTAGATTGCGTACCTACCATAGTAGATTTGAATGAAAGCCAAGGTTCGTCAGATTGAATTGTAATATCTTTCAAACGAGTTTGTCCCAATTCATCAGGAATTTTCACTTGAACGATTTTAGAACCGAATTGTGGTGCTATGTCCGTGTTATCGACAGTTATTGGATTAACCAAAATGAACAAGCCATCAGCTTCTTTTCTGATTAATTCCAAGCTGCTACCGTAACCTGAAGCGTTTTGCGTTTTAAATGCAAATTCAGGTGTTTTAGTCATAACTTTAAGTTGAATAACGCCCGGCAAATATCTTTCAGGATAGAGCAACCATCTTGAATTGACCAAATCATTGCGCAACCCGGTAAGACCGGTAACTTCTGCTTTATTCGTAAAACCATCGGCATCGAATTCGATAGCTGTCGGTAGCGGATAGTTGTTATCCGGGAATATTCTTTCTTTGCGTATGTTTATCCCGTTGTATCTAATAACATCATTATCAATGACAATTGGTGAATTATCGCTTGACAATGAAGGTTTTGATCTAGGGTCAATTACTCTAAATACAACATATAGCAATACGCGGTATTGGTGTTCGGTCAATGAAGTATTTGGAAGTGGCGAAGCCGAAGATGCAACGATACGGAAAGAACGTCCTTTCATTGGTTCTTCGTCAGTACCCTTTCTGTTAGGGAACATATATTTTGTATAGTTAGTATCCTTTTCGTCGAAAGTCGAGAAATGGAAACCTTTAGCCAATGGTTCGTACCAAGGCGTAAACCTTCTATCATTTCTGTTAGGATTAGTAGCTTCTTCTTGTGTAAACGGATGCTCGGTTTGAATACCGATAGCGCGTACAGAAGATGAATCATAAAGAATTTTGAATTCAAAACTCCTTATAGGCATTACTGTGTTTGAATCCGTTGGTTTTGGAGCCCATTGATTGTCTATAAAGACAGGCATCAAAAACTCACGGGGAGAAGTCGTCGACGGTGGAACCCAAATTCTACCATCAGGGTACCAATCTGTATTGTAACCGGATAAATTGCCGGTCAAATTCAGTTTTGGTACAATCGAATAAGCCTGAGCATTGCTGGTTTGCACTGAAGCGAAAAGCCCCAAGGCAACAAGCGCACAGCTCAAAACCAGCCGACTTGCTCTGCGAATCAATAAGAGTTTATTCATTATACCCCCAAAATTGAAAAATTAATATTAATATTTTATCAAATTTATTATTTGCTTATTATCTTGCTGAATGATAACTATATTATACAAACCGTTGGCGTAGCCAGCTACGTTTATTTCTATTGGTTCGTAATTATTTTCTATCATATCGACAAGTTGTCCTTGCATGTTATATATTCTTATGTTTCGTGCCGCTAAAGCTTTTGTTTTTATAGATATAATTTGATTAATATCATCGTAAACAACGCCTTTTTGGTCTGTTTTGGTAATTATACCCGTTGTATCTTCGATAAAAGATTCTATGTCCAATGTCCTGGCGTCATGCCTTGTTAGGCAGTCACACTCGCCGAAGCTAATGTGATTCACCACAAGTTTCTCGTTGAATGTGCCGATTGTACCCTTATTTTTTATAGTTAAATATAGATAACCTTCATCAACCGGTGCAATCGCATTTAATTTTACGTCGAAGCCATTTTTGGCGTTTTTCACGGTATCGATAGATAAATTTTGATTTGACGTTTCAATTTTATCAATCCAAAATTCATCTCCGTCAATATCGAGCGAAAAGCCTAACTCGGATAGTTTATATTTCTCAGTATCAAATTTGAGCTTTACTTTACAAGTAGAATCTGAATTAAAACTTATGCTCTCAGTATCGAAAGAATAATGCATAATTCTATCAGGCTCATCTTTAATTTTGGACACTACCACGACGTCTTTGAAACCATCATTGGTTTTTTTAAACTCTTCGGTATAGTCCATGTAAGAAATATTAACTCGAGAGCTGTCCACGCAATCTGCAAGCCACGTGCCGTAGAAAGCAACAAGGGCTTTCCCTTTGCCCGAAACGGGCGAAAGGCTTATGTTCAAATTGCCGGCAGCAACGTAAATCGAGCTGTCTTTCGGAACAATCGAATAATCTTTTGTATCAAAGAACTCGGATAATGTATTTTGCCAAATAACATTATCAAATCTAATTTTAGACGGGTCGTATTTTATTTCGAGACTATACCCAAAAAGCGAATCCGACCGCGAGATGTCTCCTATATTCAAAACTAAGAGAACTTCTTTTTGACTACCAAAAGGGCACGCATCTATTTGAAATACACTTTCTAAGGAAGGCACAATTTTATTTGTATCTTCCGCTTTTAGGTTGCTGCTGGCTAAAATTAGCAGCAGCAACCCGAGAGCTTTACCGAAAGTACTCATTTTATTTAGAGACTACCATTTTTTTAGTAAATGTTTCGCCGTTACCGGTTAAGCGGTAGAAATAAACGCCACTGTCCACTTTATTGCCAAGTTCGTCAGTTGTGTTCCAATCGAAATTGTGAACGCCTGAAGCGAGCGAGCCAGAGAACAATGATTTAATCATATTTCCTTTAGTATCGTAAACGCCTAATGTGTAAACACTATTTGCAGCGATATTCAAAGAGATATTTGTGCTTGAAACAACCGGATTTGGAACGTTTTGCAGCATTACTTCATTAGATGAGTAAATAGTTTCACCCAACAATTTGTAATTAACATTTTCAATTTCTTTATCATTGAATCTGATGCCAGAAATATTAATGTTAGAATTATCGCTAATCAAAGTAAGATAAGCAATTGGTTCTGAAGCATTGAATTGACCGTTACCGGAGATAACAACAGTGTTATTATCATTGTTGTTCATAGCAATTATGTTATTTCCATCTTTTTCGTTAGCAACGATGGAAGCCACAGAAGCGTCCAAATTAAATTTAGCACCGATAGGGCCATCAAATATACCATCAACCAATACTGGAATTTGATATGTATTTGAGTTCAATTGTTTAATTTGACCAAATTTAAGGCTTGCAATTTCATTATTAACTTTACCATAATTCGGGAATGTGTCCAAAAGCCAAGGCAATTCAGGAACTTTAGCTGAAATATAGGATATTATCATAGCTGCATCGTATTCATTAGCTTCAAACAATATTTGTTTGAGTGAGCTAACATCCGACAAGCGATTGATACTATCAAGATAGTTCATCGTTCTCCAAGGAATTCTGGTTCTTACGTTCATATTGTTATAGTAGAAGCGTCCATTATGATTAACATCTGCGTGATAAGCTGCGCGGCGGCGAATAGAATCCAAAGGAATATTCATCGCGACGGCTTTCATAATAAGGCGTGCATCATTAATTGTAACGAATCTGTTTTGTGGCTTCAAGTAATGTGGTTTTCCAAATGTTTTGGAAAAATCAACATCGCCATCACCCCACCATTCATCAACGTTAAAGCGAGTTTTAGCAACCATAATGATTGATTTATTACCGCTTGATGACGGAGCCCATTCAGTTGTTAAAGTTTCAGCTGTTTTTGATAGCACTTCATTATAAGGAATGCGACCGCCGTTGTAAAGTGCATTTAGGAAGTCAGCTTTTATACCAACGCCGATGCCTTCGCCTTTGATACCGACCGAAGCGCCATCTACGACAACTTTATTGTCATAAGCTGGATCCCAATATTGATTTTGGAACGGGCGTTTACCTACAGTACCGTAGATAAACTCGATATCGCCTTGTGAAGATAGTGGATCAACTGATTTATAAAGAACTAATTGAAAATCAGCAACGCTGGCTTTGTAGTCAGGGCGGAAGTTGATATTCAAATTTTTCCATTCGATAGTAAATTTATCATTTTCGCTTTTGTACGAAATAGTCGTAGGAGCATAGCCGCGAAATTTCACACTATCTGGACGATAGTGGTGGTCACCCCAATAAGGAGCGATTACGTTCACGGGATATGAAGCGCCGTCCCAGAAGAGACCCCGCGGATCTCTTGTAGCAGCTGTTAAATTAGGTGGAGGCATTATAGTACCGTTAGCAGCTTTTTTGCCAAAGGTAATAAAGCCATTGATGCTAATCCAAAGTTGATTATACACTTCACCGTTGAATTCGAAACCGAATTTATCCAGTTGAACTAAAGCATAACCATCATCAAGGTCAGTCGTATTGGTCGGAGGCATTCCAAAGCGATTTGCAGGAATAACCTCTGTTGGGTCTTCCATCGCCACGAATGGTCTATTAAGTCCCAGACCAATGCCGTTGAATTCGCCATAGACTTGAGCATTAAGTTGCTGCGTGGGCATAAATGTCAGTAGCAAAAAAGCTAACCCGGCAGCAAATAATAATAATCGTCTCATTTTAACTCCATTATTTTTATTATAGTTTTTTTTCTTAGTTTTATAATCCTGCACTAAAACTTAGTACAGGATTACAAAAGAACATTATTATTTAACGATAACAACCGGGAAATTAGATACTGATTCGCCAGCTACTAAGCGTAGTGTGTATGTACCGCTTGGAAGAGTTGTTCCTTTCATATCGCGAGCATTCCATTCATAATTATAGATGCCGGTATTGTAAGGAGCGTCGATAATTGTAGATACTTTATTACCTAAATTATCATAAACTTCCATTGTAACGTTGGTTGAATTGCTCAAAGTAAAGTTAATATTTGAGGCACTTGTAACCGGATTCGGCGAAACACTTGTAATTTTTGTTTCTGTTACGTTATTGTTGTCATTAACGCCTGTGCTCATATCATAGACTATGATAAAGCCTTCGATAGCGTCAGTTAAGATTGTGATGCGAGCCAAATCTGGATCAGTAGGTAATGATGGTTCGACAGTAACACTTTGAGCGGTTCTTAAAGCACCGGTTCTCATGTCCACTGCGAATTTATTTCCATTGCTTGCTGCATCCAAGATGTACCATGAACCGCCTGATGGATTTTCAGGAGAATTAATTGCTGGGATTGTACTCTTTGGCCATGTCAATGTTATAGGATAAAGTAGTGCAACGTTACCACCGGCTTTTTCGCCACCGGCTTGGAAACGACCCATGTAAATTCTTTCGCCAATTTGGTTTACTTGTGCTCTTGGGAATATATTTCTATATAAACCGTTGCGGCTTGTAATTGACCAACGTGCGTCGAATACGTCATTAGGCGGATACGGAGGAATTTCAAATTCGCAAAGATCTGCATCTATTGTACCAATAGGATTGCCATCTGTTCCGTCGCCTGTGGTTGCGCCATTAGGTGCAGTACCCCATACGAGTGTCTTGTTAGCGCCAAGTTTGTTTTCAACAACCAATGGACACAAGAAATCTGTAGGCAATGATAATTGTAATCTAAATTCAAGAACTGCGATATTACCTGCAATGTCTTTTACTTGGATTTTAACAGTAACTTTACCATCGATTGGATCGCGTGGCAAGTTAAAGCTTGCTGTAGATATTTTAACTTTTATAGTATCGCCATACGCTGTTCCCGGAGTGATGTCGAGCAATGTCGGATCTGCCGGTTGCAACAATGTGAATGTTAGTTTTTCTGTTGAATTAGCACGGATTAAATCTAAATCCGTAACAGTGATATAAGCTTCCCATGGTTCGCCTTCATCGATACAAACTACTTCAGGTACGCCCGTTAAGTGTGGAGGATGATTAACTGATTTAACTCTCAATTTGAAAGATTTAACAGTAGGAAGACCATTTTCGTCCCAAACGATAACTGTAACAGTATCATTTTTAGGAGCATCGCTTATGCCTGCTTTACCATAAAGCAAACCGCTTTCTTCGTTAATTTTCAACCATTTCGGTGTCTTTTTAACCAATACGGGGAAGTAGCCAGCTTCTGGGAAGCAAGGATCTACTGCGATTGAATCCTCAGGATAATCGCTGTAAACTAATTCGAATTTATGTCTTTGTCCAAAGTTAGCGTCGAATACTTTAACCATTTTAGCGCTGTCAAGCAACGTTGGGTTGTAATCGATACCTTCTGTAGCGTCAGGAAGATCAGTTGTTACGATTTCCGGAGCTACGTTAATAAACAAGTCCATATATTTTTCTTTAATTCCGCCGTGGCCGTCATTAGCAACGATAGCAAATACGGTATCTGTTTTCAAAGCACCGTTAAATTGCGGATCAGGAGTCAACAAGCCAAGAGCGGTTGTTCTATCGATACTGTAACGAAGTTGTCCCTTAGCAATAAGGTTCAAGCCATAAGTATCAGCTATGTTTTCGTCATCATAGCGAACCATAAATTGGTTAGCCATCCATGTTGGACGAATTTGTTTGATAGCAGTATAATTACCATAGAATATATCTGATGAGAATGTCCAAGGATCAACTATAACTGTATCGGCTGCATCGCCGCCACGAATTGCTATGTTCATAAAGCCATAAGCTGTTTTACCATAGCGGAAGTCCCAGTTAAGTGCCCAGCTGTCTTCGAGCTCATCATCTGTATTGAAATCTACTTTGAATCTCAAAGCGTTAGTCAAGTTAGCAACCAATTGACCTGAGTTTGTTTTACCGCATGTATATTCGGTAGGAACATAATCTCTTGTCTCTGTTTGACTTGAATTTTCGTTGATTTTTACTTGTGCACTGCCGTAGTTTGCGCCAACACCTGCTGGTTCGATAAAGCGTGGAACGCTATCGACAACGAAGAGTTTAACCATTCTGCTTGCAGCGTAATTATATCCGTAGTCGATTGTATCTTGTTGCAAATAACGAGCATTTGTAACATCATAAATCGGCGAGCTGATATATTTAGGGAATATATTGATAAATTGATCGATTACGTCTTGTGGTTGTCCCATTTCTTTAAGAACGTCCACGCTTCTCCAATGTGGAGGGAAGTTTGCAACTGATACAAACAAATCTTCTCCACCAGGAACTACGTAAGGATTAAGTGGTTGACCTTTAAATTCATAGAATCCATTAGCGTCGTCTTTGCCTACATTTGCTTTAACTGTATCGACCATAAGCCATCTTTTTAGACCGCTATTAGCATCAACCCACCAGCTGTAGGACAAGTTTGCATATTTGTCAGGGAAAATAATCGAGCGCGGATCGTACCATTTATTGCTATCGATAGCAGTAACTGTTAGGATTGAGTCGCGACCACGAGCATTTACGCCAACATTAGGATCTTGGTTCATGCTGTACCAGCCATTAGAAACAGGATATGTTCTATCTTCTGTTACAAAAATCTTATTCAAGAATTGTGTAATTTTCAATGTATCTTTACCTGCGTGGAATTCTGATTCAACGATTTTCACGATTGTATCAGTTTCAAGTTTAGGCAAATTACCTGTAAAGACTGGAGGCAATGTAGAACCAACAACTTTAAATACTATACCGCCTGTATAAGCAGGAAGTACGCCTTCTCTCCAAAGTACTGTACGGGAGATAACGCGAACAACGTCGCCGGTATCGACAGGAAGAGCGCCGTAACGTTCGCCTGCGAAATAAGTTGTATTAGAAACAGGTGTAGCACCATTAAATGTTCTGTTATTGTCCGGCATGTTAGGTCTGTTGCTGAACAAATGAGGAATTTTGGCTAAAGCTGAAGAGTCAGCATTATATTTACGTCCGGAAAGAGTTGCTGCGTCCTCATTGTAAGGATTACGCATCAATTTATCCATAAGTACAGGATTTGAATAAGGAGCAAACGGATATAAACCATTCGAGCCAAGATTCAATAAACCTTCTGCTGTTCTTCTAATTGTAGAGTTAGAATTTCTATTTGTAGAATCAGGAACTAACTCAACGCGAGTACGGAATATTTCAGTATAAGGAGCAAGCTCATCAACTTGTTTCATATTCACGCGGATAAAATCACCAGTTGTTTCGTTAATTACGAAATATACTGATTCATTTAACAATCTTGAATCGTGGTTAGTTTTTTCGATAAGACCAGTATTATAATCAACCATTGATTCAAGATATAAAGGATAACCGATTGGGTGGTAGAATCTACCTGTAGCATCCGGTCTCCATTCGCCTTGTATAGTTGCCAAATATGGATATTTAACGTTACCGTTAGTATCTTTCATTTCAACTGAGAAAGGATCTCTCATCATGCGTTTTACATATTTAGCATTTGATGGTTGTTGTGTATTTGTATATAATTTAACAATAGGAGCGATACCAACTGCGAAATCTTCGATCGGGCTCATGCGACGTTTCGAATAGTCTGCAGTTTTAATATCAGTACCTTTGTCATAGATATCATAAATTTTGCCAGAGAATAAGAATTTCTCTGCTATGCTGTTAGTGCCATGAGTATTTTCGTCCATACCGTTTACTAACGGGATAGGAGTATAAGAATACGAGCCGATTGATTCAAACGGACCTTGTGTACGTGGGTCGCTTGTCGGTTGATACAAGAAAGGCAAGTAATTTTCAGTCGGATAAACTCTATTAAGTTCATCTGCTGTTGCTACGTCCAAGAAGAATGTTTCCATGCGGGACAAATCGACTGAACCGTGCTGGTTGTCAACTTGCATAATTACATTAGCTTCTGTATGTCCCCAATAGTTGCCGCGAAGTGTATCTGTTCCACCAAAGCCAATACCGGTTGTACCAGCCAAAACGCCTTTAGTATTAGGAGCATCTGGCAATCTAATTAAAAATCTTGCAGTGTTGCCGTAGATAGAGTTAGCAGCTTCGCTGAATATGTACGAAGGAAGTGGACCTTGAACTTCGCCATAAATAGTAGCTGGAGCTAAATCGCTGGAAGCGAAGTTAGCTGTGGTATTCATTGAAGCATCTTTAATTACGGGACCTGAAATATAGTTTTGTTCCAAGCCGATTGTATTTCTTTCGTCAACCATATTACCCGTTACGAGTGAGCGGTTGAGGATAAGTTTTAAGTCATAGTTATCAGAATAAATTGCAGAACCTGAATAAGCCATGTTATTTTGAATTCTAACGCGGTTAAATTGAACCGAGTCAATTCTGCCAATTCTGTCTAAAGCTACTTTATCGAGTATATAAATAGCACCACCCAAGCCTACGCCGTTTTCAGGAAGACTTGTTTCTTGGTGCCAACGTTTTACGTCAACTAATGATTCATCAGCTGGACGAATAGCTGTCCAAGTAGTTCCGCCATCTTTTGTTCCCAAAAGCAAGCCAGTATTACCTGCAACGAAGCCTTCGTTAGCATTGATAAAATAGATGCTGTTTAATTGATTTGTAGTACCTGATGTCAATAAAGTCCATGTCAAACCGCCGTCAATAGTTTTAACTATAGTACCACTTGCACCAGCTGCGAAGCCGATTGATTGACCATAGAAATAAATTGAGCGAAGGTCTTGATCTGTATTAGATGTTGCGAAATCCCAAGTCATGCCGGCATCGGTTGTTCTGATGATAACGCCGCCTTTACCAATTGCATAACCTTGTGTTGCGCTTTTGAAAATAATACTTGTCAAATCGCTTGTCAAACCGGGTGTAATTTGAACATCCCAGCTCATGCCAGCGTTTGTTGTTTTTAAGATTAAGCCTCTATCGCCAACTACGAAACCATTATTAACACCAATCCATGCGATTGAATGAAGGTCTCTGTTAGCCGGGCGGCTGCTTGTCCAGCTTGCGCCTGCGTCATCTGTTCTAAGAACCCAACCATTATTAAGTACTGCGTATCCAACGTCTGTACCGACAAAATTAATGTCATTAATTTGTGGGTTGTATGTAATTGCAGGAACTGCAAGCGGCATCCAGCTCATGCCAGCGTTTGTTGTTTTCAAAACAGTATTGTATGCACCAACTGCATAACCTACTAAATCTGTTGTATAGAAAATATCTGTTAAATCAACATTAGTAAATGATGGTTGATATTCCCATTTTGTGCCGCCATTAGTGAATTTAATAATTTTGCCGTTACCGCCAACTGCTGTACCGACTTTATTATCTAACCAATAAGTAGCATTCAAATTTTCGCTCGGAATTGGTGTACCTTGTCCAATTTGAGTTGTACCGGTACCCATTTGTGTGTTGATAATTTCTTCGTCAAGTTCGATACCATTATCCAAGAAGCGTGTAAGCATTCTTACATCCGGAGCGATTGGAGCATTTGAATATGTGAAAGGAGCATTAACTGAAGTATAAGCAACAGCAATACCGTCTTTATGGTCAATCAAATTATAATTTACTTGATCCAAATCGGAAACGAATATTTTGCGTGATGAGGTAAGTGGATTAATAAGTGCAATAGCACCACCATTACCGTTATGAACCATATTATCCATAAAGAGCGAGCCTTTCACAAGGTTCAAATCGCCGTTTAATGAATAAATAGCACCACCGCCGCGAATTTCAGCTTTATTTACGTCATCGACATTCATGCCTACATGATTGCCTTCGAAGTCAGCTCTAACGATTTGTACTGTTCTTTTGAATTCAGTTGTTATAGGGAAGGAGTTTGGAATATTAATTGCCAAAGCACCGCCATAATAACCAGCTGTATTGTTAGTGAACATTATTGGATAGAAACCACCGTAGAATTGAACGTCAGTTTTTGAACCACCGGCGCCAGTTACGATCATGTTTCTTTTTGAATATATAGCACCGCCGAAGCTGGATGCAATATTTTTATCGAATCTAACATCGAAACCGTAGTCGCGAGTATTCCAGGTCAAGTCCGACCCGCCGATAACAGGCGACATCAATGCTGAAACGTTACCATCGACAAAGATAGCTCCACCAGCACCTGAGTTATTATCACGGAATTGAGTTCTGTTGCTTAGAACACTTCCAACATCAATGTTGTTGCGAACTTGGAGAAGGTCTCTTTGTCCACCACGAATTTGGATGCGGTTGTTTGAATTTTCTGCAAAAATAGCTCCGCCCATAGAGAAGTAGCCATTATTAGCAGCAGTTGTATTACCGATTAAAAAGTCTGCTTTTGTTTGGTTATTCAAGAATGAACCACCGAAGATAACACTTGTATAAGCGCCTACATAAACAGCACCACCGCGAGCACCGAAAGAGCTCAGGTGGCTTTGGTAGTTAGCAGCTTTATTGTTTGAAGCTTCAAATGTATCATAGTAGCTTGGGTCAAGAACGACTTCAACGCCACCAATCATCATTTTATCATTCACACCGAAAGCGATTTCCATTTGCGTATTTTCAGCTTGTGGATCGCCAGCTACATAAAGAGCGCCACCGAAAGCTTTATTACCGTAAAGTTGCGGATAAACGGCAGCTTCATCGGTTATTTCAGTTACGTATTGTACAGGAGGAATAGTATTGGTTGTTTTCACTCCAACATTAGCAAGAGTCAATTCATTTCTGTCAAATTTCAAATTACGAACGCGTCCAAGATAAACAGCGATACGAGCATCGTCAAAAGCTTGACGATAACTATCCACCAAAGGTTCAATCGAAGGAGCATCGATATTATCGATGAAAGGAATTTTGTGTGCTAAGTTTACTTCCGAGATAGAACCATCGCGGTCAGTAACCTGCGGGTTTTTGCCATCTGGGTAGAAACTAGTAACAGCAGCAATATATTTCGGGAAACCGATAGGAGCTTGCAAAATTTGCAAAGCGCCGCCACGATTGCGAGCCATATTTTTTGTGAATGTACAATTTAAGAGCCAAGTTCTCGATGACATAGTTGTCATAGCACCACCGGCACCGTTTGTCAAATCTTTAATTTTTTTCATCAAAGATTGAAATTCAAAACCTGTCAAACCCGGCAATGCTGCTTGAGTATACATTGGGAATCTATCGACTGTAGTGTCTTTCTTGAAACCTTCAAAACTTGCGTTACGGAAGAAAGCTGCACGAGCGCCTGGGAGAATAATAATATGTCCCCATTCACGCGAGAAATTGTTTTGTGGTTGGCCAATGAAACGAATTCTTTGAATAGCAACGTTAGCATTTTTGTTAGGAGCTAACAAACTTGCTGAGTGACGTTTCCAAGCATTAATTTTCAAATTAGGGTCAGTGTTAGGATCAAGATACAAGCGAGCTGCTTGGAAAGTGATAGCGTATTCAAACGGCACGATAACTTGATTAGAGTTAGCGGGGTTGAGCGAATAAGCAGTTTTAGGCCAAGCAGGATTATCGGGATTTTGTAAATTCACGATCTCTCTGTTAGCTGTATCCAAAAGGACATTAAATATGTGATTGTACTTGTCCGGGTGGACAGTTACATCACGTCTTGTCTTAGCACTAAGGACTTGCTTAGTACCATCGTTGTAGAGAAAATATCTCATATCGGCATAGCCGAAACCGCCTTGTTCTGCGGGATAGGTAGCGACCGGATTGGTCACTGCCGTTTGGTCGTAATTGGATTGTGCGTAGCCGTCAGCAATAATTCTGCCGCCAACCGAATCAATCAATCTACCACCATTGTAGAAATAGACAGTTGTTCCGGGCTCTATAATTAGAGTACCGCCAACCACCAAATCTTTGTTGATGATGTAAACTGAGTCGCTTTGGAACACTCTTACCTGACCGGGCGTTATGCTACCGGAAACGTAAGACTGCGGTAGCTGAGCATATCCAGCACTGCTGAGTATTATACCCAGTAACGCTGCCAAGAAACTCAACCGAAACAATCGTTGCATGTTACCTCCAGAAAATGATAATTTAGTTTTAAAAAATCTATATATTAATTGCATCTATATTTTTCGCTATATATAATGTTATACTTTTTGCCAATCGATAGATTAATGGCAAATCAATTTACTCAATTTTCGTGCCAAGTCTTACCAAGGCGGCGTTTGCCATCGTTTCAAATTCTAAGTAATCACGATTATTGACAAGCTCCAAAAGAATTTTTTCGGCTTTGCTTTTTTCGCCCATTCGCTCATAGCAAAGAGCGGCATAGAACATATATCTCGCTTTCGAGCCCGAATCAACCGAATGCTCCGAAGCTATTTCGTATTGTTGAACGGCTTCCGCCAAATTGTTTTCTTTCTCATAGCAAAGACCTAAACCAGCATAGCCGCCCTTTATCACGACTTCGGATTTTGAATCTGTTGCTAACTCGAAATAGTTTTTGGCTTCGCCGATACGATTTAAATTGACAAGAGATTCGCCAGCCATAAGCGCTGCAAGTTTACCCGAAGGAGTGGAACCGTATTCATCGGCTATCTCTTTGAGCCCCATGACTTTTTCGCCACGCACCATAGGTACTGAATCGCCGCCGACTAAAGCGCGAGAGTACTCGCCTTGTTCAAAATAGGACATAACTCTCGACAATGCTGTTGCCGACTCCGTTATATTTTTTTGATTCGTATAGCTGAAATAGTAGAAAACCCCGACTATTACGATAATTATAACCGTAGCGATAAGTATAAGCTTACCGTATTTCATAATCGCATTTTCGTGGCTACCTTCAGCATCGGTGATGATTACTTCATCGCCGGCTTCGAAATCATTTAAGTCCTTTGGTAGTTTTTCTTTCATAAGTCCTTTATTATTCAATAGTTGCTAATATTTTATTTGTACGCCCGAAGGGGTTCGAACCCTTAACCTCTGGAACCGGAATCCAACACTCTATCCAATTGAGCTACGGGCGCAATAACTTATCCTACTTATTGCACCTGTACTATACAAAATTATAAATTCTATGTCTTATATGCAATGTTTATCCTTACTTTTTAATACCTTTTTGCCGATTTTCAATAGTTTTCCACATTTTGAGTGCAAATTCTTTACACACTGTCAAGTTTATTACACACTACTAAAAAACCAAATACTTATTGGCTTTTACTGCAAGGAACAAAAATAACATTTTTCTTTCTAATAATAAAGAAATAATATCTAAAAGGCGTTAAGGAAGAAAGTTTTCTGTTACCGGTGGTCGGTGGTCGGTGGTCGGTGGTCGGTGGTCGGTGGTCGGTGGTCGGTGGTCGGTGGTCGGTTTCCGGTGAAAGTCATTTAACGCAGATTTTCTTGATGTAGGGGGCTGCCCCGATAAGGTATATTTTTAGGTTTTATATATAACATTTTTGTTGAATGAACAATAAAGTAGGTAAAGCATCCTTGCTTGACCAAATTCCCAGGAAACGCGACTTATGAGGCAGACTCTTTGGGGAGAGGTCGATGCAAGTCTCATCTCATAGCTCATTCAAATTATTTCTTCCTTATCCTCATGCCATTGGGGACGTGCACACCAACGTTTTTGGGCGAACGCCGTTCGCCCCTACTGCCCAAAGCCCACTGCACTTTTGCCTTTCACCGAAAACTGACCACCGATCACCGATAACTTTTCACTCGACGCCTACTGCCCGCCAACTTCAAATATCGATAACTGATGTCCGAAATCTTTCTTTTTCGTTTTTATGCGAGCTATGTCAGGCTTTTTTGTGTCGTCGTTATCTTCCGTTTCGTCGATTTTTCCTTCAAAATTTTGCATTATTTCGTTGGCACGATTGATGATTTTGCGCGGTAAGCCTGCCATTTGCGCTACGTGGATGCCGAATGAGTGGTCGCTTGCTCCTTCGGAGACCTTATGCGTGAAAACTATTTTGTCGTCAGCTTCGATTACGTCAACTTTGTAATTGACTATTCCTCGGTATCTGTCAGCTAAATCATTTAGTTCATGGTAGTGCGTAGCGAAAAGCGTTTTGGATTTCAGCTCGTTGTGTATATATTCGGCGATAGACCAAGCAATTGAAATGCCGTCAAATGTTGCAGTGCCACGCCCGACTTCATCGAGCAATATCAAGCTTTTACGCGTCGCGTTATTCATTATATTTGCCGATTCCTGCATTTCAACCAGAAAAGTACTTTCGCCCTGCGTTAGATTGTCTTGCGCCCCGACTCGAGTAAATATCCTATCGACCAAGCCAAATTTTGCAATTTCAGCAGGTACAAAGCAGCCGATTTGCCCCATCAGCACAATCAAAGCTGTTTGCCGCAAGTAGCAGGACTTGCCGCTCATGTTCGGTCCAGTAATAATATGCACCATGCTACTCGTCGTGTTGAGCAAAGTGGAATTTGCCGTAAATTTTTCGCCCGTGGGCAAAAATTCTTCGACAACCGGATGGCGCCCGCCAGTAATTTCCAAAGTTTCGGAGTCGTCAATTATCGGCTTTGTATAATTTTTTTCTTTGGAAACAGTTGCAAAACTCAATAGGCAGTCAAGCGTAGAGATTAGCTCGGCGTTCGCCTGTATTTGCTCCAAAAACCCGGTTATGCGTATTTTCATTTCAGCAAATAAATTTTGCTCGATCTCAAATATTTTCTCTTCGGCAGAAAGAATTTTTGTTTCAAATTCCTTCAGCTCGGGCGTTATGTATCTTTCAGCATTCGTAAGCGTTTGCTTGCGGTCATAGTCCGTCGGTACCTTCGCTTTGTGTGCATGAGTAATTTCTATATAGTACCCGAAAACGTTATTGAAGCTAACTTTAAGCGAAGAGATGCCCGTCCGCTGCCTCTCGCGTTCTTGGAATTGAGTTATCCATTCTTTGCCGGTAAATTTCGCATCAACATATTCATCTAATTCTGCCCAAAAGCCCGGCTTAAATATAGCGCCCGAGCCAAATTGAATTGCTGGCTCTTCCACAAGTGCAGCGTTCAGATAGCCTGTTAATTCATCGCAAATAATTATTTTTTCGTGAATTCTGCCCAGCATCGAAGAATTTGTTCCGCTGAGTTTCGCCTTTATTTCCGGCAAAAGCATAAGCGTACTTTTTATAGCTGCGGCATCGCGTGGAGTGGCTCTGCCGGACGCAATTTTGCCCGAAAGTCGCTCCAAATCGCTTGTTTTTGTAAGTAATTCTTTAATTTCCAACGCCAAAGACTCATTTTCAATCAGCCAAGCGACTGCGTCCAAGCGACTGTTAATGCGTTTCAAGTCTTTAAGCGGCAAAGACACCCATTTTTTAAATAATCGAGAGCCAGATGGAGTGGACGTTTTGTCCAATACTTTCAACAACGCTCCTTCTTGATTACCTTGGAATGAGTAGGATATTTCGAGATTTCGCCGCGTCGCAGGGTCAAGCGTCATGTAGTCCGAATGCGAGAAGAGGCGTATGCTTTTCAAATGCTCGATGTTTCCTAAGCGATTGTCGCGTATATAATTTAAAATTGCTCCCGAGGCTACAACGCCTTCGCTTAGGTTTTCTATGCCGAAGCCTTTTAAATTTTTAGCTTGAAAATGTTTCGTAATGAGGTCGGCGGCAAATTCATAATCGAAAAACCAAGGCTCGAGCTTGCTAATGACAGGATTATATGTTAATTTTTGAAATAAATCAGCGAAATAATCCTTTTGCGATTTTGAAATGATAATCTCGCTCGGCACAACCGTTTCGAGCAAATCGCACAAAGCGGAAACGGCTATTTCGCTTGTCATAAATTCGCCAGTCGAAACGTCCAAGGCAGCAAAACCAACGGCGCCAGGTCTTTTTTTATTTTCAGAAAGATAAACCGAAGCGACGTAGTTATTTTTATTGCTATCGAGCAATTTATCGTACATAGCGACGCCCGGCGTAACAACTTCGACGACGTCCCGCTTGACTATTCCGCGAGCGAGTTTGGGGTCTTCCAATTGCTCGCAAACGGCTACACGATAGCCCGCTTTTACGAGCTTTGGCAGGTAATTATCCAGCTGATGGTGCGGGAATCCTGCCAACGGCATATCGGCGCCTGCGCCACTATTCCGCTTGGTTAAAGTTATCCCGCAGACTTTTGCCGTAATTTTGGCGTCGTCCTCGAATGTCTCAAAAAAATCCCCTAACCGGTATAGCAAAACAGTGTCGGGGTATTTTTCTTTTATTTGGTAATATTGCCGCATGAGCGGCGTTTGCTTATCTTTCATATATCAAATTAAGAATCATATATCAAATTAAGAATCATGTATCAAATTAAGAATCATGTATCTATTTAAAATGCCAAAAAACTTAATCGGAGACGTAAGCCAAATCAATTTGGCGTTTTTCTACATTTACGCGTACTAATTTAACCCTAATCCGCCCGCCTAATTTATATATTTTTTTGCTGCGGCGCCCCATAATACGGTAATTTGCCTCGTCGTGTATGTAATAATCTTCGTGCATGTCCTTGATATGCAGCAAACCTTCGGCATATATTTCATCGAGTTGTACGAATAAACCAAATGACGTAACGCCCGTAATTGTGCCAGAAAATTCCTCGCCGACATGTTGCTCGGCAACTATCGCGAAAGCTACCTTATTGGACGCACGCTCGGCTTCCATAGCAAGCCGCTCGCGACCAGTAGAATTTGCAGCTACGCTTTTAGCGAGTTTCGATAGGAACGCTAGTCTATCTTTATCCGGCTCGGCTTTAGTATATTCTTTTATCAAACGATGGACGAACAAATCCGGATACCGCCTGATGGGCGACGTAAAGTGGCTGTATTCTTTGAATCCCAGCCCGTAATGCCCCACATTTATATCCGAATATATGGCTTTCGCCATCGAGCGGATAAGCACTTGGTGGATTAACCGACGCTCGGGAGCATCCTCTACCTGCGACAAAAGTTCGTTTATATCTTTAGATGTTACTTTCTTTTTATTCAATTTTGGACCAAACGAGGCAACGAATTGCAAAACTTCTTTCAGTATTTTTTGGTCTGGCTCGTCGTGTATGCGGAAAAGATATGGCAATGGCATTTTGGTTTTCATTTTTTTCGCCATCATGTTCAAATGTCCCGCAACGATTTGATTTGCCAAAAGCATACATTCTTCGACTAATCCGGTGGATTCAGTAGTTGATTTCATCACAACTTCAGTGGGATAATAATTTTCATCGAGCAAAAATTTATATTCGACAGTATTAAATTGAATTCCGCCGGCTTTAAATCTTTCGCTACGCAATAGTTGCGAGAGGTTGAATAGATCCGTTACAAGCTCGGAATAATCCCCTTTACCCGTGTCGATTATGTCTTGCACCTCGTCGTACGAATATCGCCGCGAGCTTTTTATTAAAGTTTCATCAATCGAATAATCTTTCAAAACGCCAGCTGGCGTCAGCTCTGCAAAAACTGAAAATGTCAATCTCGGCACGCCCGGTTTCAGCGAACAAACCTCGTTCGATAAAGCTTCGGGCAACATCGGGATAACTCTGTCCACCAAATAAATGCTATTTGCGCGAAGGCGGGCTTCTATATCTGTGCTTGAGTTTTCGGTAACGTAATGACTTACGTCCGCTATGTGGATGCCAAGCAAGTAATTTCCATTTTCTAATTTTTTAAGCGACAAAGCATCGTCGAAATCTTTAGCATCGGCGGGATCTATCGTTATTACTATCTCATCTCGCATATCGCGTCGCCCTTTGGGCAAGCGATTAGCCGGCGGTTTTATTTTTTTGGTTTCTTTTTTAATTTCATCGGAAAATTCGCCCGGCAAATCAAATTCGTCTAATATAGCGTCGTACTCAACTTTCGGATCGCCCGCCGAGCCCAAAACCCTCACTACTTCTGCTTTCGGGCTTTTTGATGAGACTTCCCAGCTTGAAAATACGGCAGAAACCTTGTCGCCGTGCCGAGCGCCGTTTAATTTATTCTGCGGTACCAAAAAATCTATAAAATGATTTTTGTCGTCCGAAACCAGAAAATAAAAATAGCCGTCGTATTCTAATCTACCGACAATTGCAGCCGGATTCCGCTCAACTATTCGCACTACTTCGCCTTTAGGCTTTTTATTTTTCTTGTTAGCCAAAAGCCGAACTTCAACGATGTCGCCGTTCAAAGCGGTAAATAAATTGCTGCGTTTGACGGTTACAATCGGGATTTCGAGACTTTCAGTTTCGACAGTTCCTATCTCATCGACTATTTCAATTTTGCCAATTAATTCAGAAAACGGAGTTTCGGCGAGTGCATACTGCCGACGCGCCGATTTGGTGATTACGTCCTGCTCGGACAGCATTTCCAGAACGTCCTTCAGCAAGAAATAATCCGGCGAATCGCTCAGGAAGCCGAATTCTTTGGCTATTTCCAACAGTTTGTAGGACTTTTTGCCAGTGTTTAAAATTTCCAAGATCTTTTGTGCAATTTCTTCATTTTTCATATATTCCTCATTTACTCCTTGACGGGAGTTTCAATAGTTATCGTTACTGTGCGACAATAAAAGCGAGCTTCGGGCAAATCATTTTTGTAAAGTAATTGATTTTCCCCGACGCCTTCGACTTTTGCATTACTAACGTTTAATCGCCGTGCAACTGCACGAGCGCGGGAAGTGGAAATTCGCATATTCACTTCCTCTTTGCCGATTCTGTCCGTATATCCAGTTATAACAACTGTGGATAGCGGAGTTATTCTATTTTTTATAAAATCTACAACCTTTCTATGTTCGGTTTTCAAATTGCTTGAAGCATAATCGAATAAAATCAAACGGTAATACTCAAATTCCTTGTCTTCACGACGCTCGAGCCGCTTTCTATCGACAGTCAGCTGCTCGACGGGTATGCGTGCAGGTGGCGTTGAGTATTGCTGATTCAAATTGTCCCGCACTTCGAGCGAATAAGAAATATTCCCAGCTTTGTGCGGCGACGTGCTGTCGCTATTGCTTAAATCCCAATCCATCGAAACAGGCAATTCGCCTGTGCCTTCAAATTCTTTTATAGTTTTATTATTTTGCTTAATATTCAAAGTCCAATTTTTTATTCCACCGGGCGAAGTGCTATTTGGATAAAAACGCACCCGCGTATTAGATAATACACGAAGAGTGTCGCCGGTTATTACAGGCTCGTCAATTTCGGGGGAATTACTTACTATTTCCACGCGGCGATTTTCGTCATCTGCGCCCTCTTCGTCCGAATCTGTATTCTCTTTAGGTAAATCTCTTGCCACTACTTTTATTCTTTTTTCGTCAATTTTCCATACATTTGTGAAATAATTTTTGACGGAATTAGCGCGCGCAAGCGAAAGCTCGCGGTTGTTTTTTTCGACGCCATTGTCTGAATTTGTGCCGATTAGAGTAAAATCAATATTCGGATTGTCTTTCAGTCGCTTGCCCAAAATATTCAAAACATTATAGTAAGTTCCTAAAGCATCAGTACTTTCAACATTTTTCATTGTAAAAACATCTGCATCCTGCGGCGAGATTTTAATATATCGCTCGGGCAATTCAGCGGAATTTTCTGCAAAGAAAATGAAATTAAGCAGCGGACGCATACTTAGCGAAGTGAAATCTTCTATTTTCACGCTGAAATTACTTGTTTCACTACCCAAAGAATCGACTTCAACTGCTTTAATCGAAGCAGCCAAGCCCGGCGGTGGCGGTGGTAATTCTGGCAGCGGCATTGGTGGCGCTTTCGGTGGAACTGGCGGTGGTGGCGGTGGCGGCGGAGTTGAATATTTAAGCGATATGCCCAAATGAATTTGATGCAAATTCCACGACCTATCCTTTACCATCGGCATAAGCCAATAGCTATAGAAAACTTCGGGGGCAATTTTCAGCGAAGCGTCATCTTTGAGCGGCATTTCATAGAAAAAGCCAAGGCGCAAGGCGGCATTGAAAGTATTTGTATTTTCTATGTCTCCGCTGTTGTTATTGCGATAGCGGTTGCCGTCGTCGAAAGTGCCTCTGTCGCTCGGCTCTTTGATGACTTCTATTTGTTTATATTTTTGGGACAAAAGTAAGGACAAATCTACGCCTGCCTCTACGAATAAAGATTTATGCAAGCGATACGACACATTGGGATACATCATTAAACGACTGAAATTCGCCTCTACCTGATGCTCGAATTTCCCAGCGTATGAACTTCCGTCAATAATTAAATTCACATCTTCAATGCGTGTGAAATTTGTACGAAACATATCAAAACCCAGACGCCCGCCGATAAACATATCGTCTGTAATGGGATGCGAATACAAAAATCCGCCCAAAAAGCCTGCTCCACTGCCTGAAGTATATTGCGGGCAGCAGCTCGGCACGTTCGGCAAGCTACGGAAATCGCTCCGAGAGAAATTCAAGCCGTAGCCAGCAAAGACGCCGTAGCGCGGCTTAAAGTCCATATTTCTTATCGCTGCGTCATAGTCATAGTAGCCTTCGTCTTGCCCAAAAAGCGATAAAGCGGTAGCAATAAATATTATAAATACTAAAAATCTCATATTCCCTTTTCTCCCGAAATTTTCTTTTTTTTAAAGCAAATAGCATACCGCACTTGTTTTTATTGAAACTATAAACTTAATTTTTTGAAAATAAATTCGGGGATGTGTTTGATAATGCACATAATTAATCGCCAATATCCCGGAAAATAAACTATGTCTTTGCCATTGTTAATTGCACTGAAAATACCTTTGGCTATTGCTTCCGGCTTCGAAAATAATATTCCTTTTGGCATGTGAGCTGTCATCGGGGTATCGACCATGCCGGGTTTGATAGTGATAATCTTCACCGGCGTCGAGCTTAATCTGTTGCGTAAGCCTTGCAAAAATAGAGAGACAGCGCCTTTTGCCGAGCCATAGAGGTAGTTGCTCTTTCTTCCACGGTCGCCAGCTACGCTCGAAATAACCGCCAGAGTGCCTTTGCCTTGTGCTTCAAAATAATTTGCCGCAATTGTCGATAGCGAAATAACGCTCGTCCCGTTTATGTTGAATTCACGAATAGCCGAAAGATTGTCCTTTTCGACTGCCGTTTGGTCAGGTAAAGTGCCGTGAGCGATAAGCACAACGTCCAAGCCGCCTAACTTTGCAACGACTCCCTGAAAAAAAGCTTCGTGCTTATCGAATTCCGTAACGTCGAATTGCTCTATTTCGATTTTTGCGTCCAAAAGGACTTTTAAATCGTCGCGGACTGCTACGAGCCTTGTTTCGCTACGATCTGCCAGAAATAGCATAGCCTTTTCGCCAGCAAATAATTTTTCTACCTCTACGGCTATAGCAGAAGCCCCGCCGATTACAAGCACTTTTCTCATATTCATTCTTTACAATTATTCATAAAATACAAATTTAACAAATCTAAAACAAATTAACGAATTAATTTATTCGTAAGCACTTATTTTGTTTTTTCGCAATGAACAAAGAAATAGTTTAAACTTTATTAAATGCCTATTCGTATTAAATAAAATTCTTGATTCTATTATTTTTTTTGGTAAATTTGAATTATGAATGAAATAACGGATTTCGAGCAATCTTCAAGCGAAATAGCTCTTTATAATAAATATTCGATTTATTGGCTCGCTGCGTTTGCTGCTATTACTGTTGTCGTGTGGAATATTCCGTTCGGAATGTATGTCCTTTATCCGTTTACGATATTAGGAACGTGGTTCCACGAGATGAGCCATGGACTTATGGCTATGTTCTTGGGTGGGACTTTCCATAAATTAGTAATTAACGCGAACGGCTCGGGCGTGGCGTATTTCAGCGGCGACCTTTTCATGCCGCGTTTGGGTCATGCTTTGGTCGCTCTGGCTGGACCTTTGGGACCTACATTTGCCGGAACAATATTTATTTATTCTTCTGCTAATAGAAAATTAACAAAAATATTGCTCGCCGCACTCGGCATTTTCATGCTTGCCTCAGCTCTTATTTGGGTTCGCTCGCCCTTTGGCGTTATATTTATATTAATAGCAGGTTTTCTAATAAGTTACGTCGGATTTAAAGGCAGCATCAAACTGCGCCAGATTGTTTTGCAATTTTTAGGCGTACAGGCAATAGTAAGTGTATATCTCAGTGTAGATTATTTATTCTCCAGCGGCGCAGAAGTTGGCGGACTCACGATGAAATCCGACACAGCAGTTGTAGAAAATTATCTATTTTTGCCCTACTGGTTTTGGGGCGCGACTATACTTTGTGTCTCGATTTTCCTATTCTATTTAAGTATGAAATATGTTTATAAACAAAGCAGAAATAATTAAATGAAACGTATAGCTCTCATCATGGCAGGCGGCTCAGGCGAAAGGTTTTGGCCCCTAAGCAGGCGAAATCATCCTAAACAACTTTTGAATTTGAATAATCCAGATAAGTCTATGTTGCAAGAGGCGATAGATAGGATTGCTCCATTGATTCCGAAGGAGGATATTTTTATAATCACAAGCGAAATATTGGCTCGGAACATACGGCTAAGCGTTCCTGATTTTCCGCCAGAAAACGTTATCCCCGAGCCAAGCAAACGCAATACAGCTCCCTGCTTGGCTTTGGGCGCAGCTATTGCTTTGGCTAAATACGAAGCTGATGGAGTTAGCCCGAAAGATATTTCAATTGCCGTCCTGACAGCAGATCAAGCAATTGAGCCTGAGTCCGGCTTTTTGGCAACTGTCGATGCTGCTATGTCTTATGCCGAAACTCACGACGCACTCGTTACTATCGGAATAGTGCCAGACCGCCCCGAAACGGGCTACGGATACATCGAAACAGCCGAACAATTTACCAAAAACAACGAGCCGCAAATAGCTAAAGTATTGAGTTTTCGCGAAAAGCCAAAAGCGGAAGCCGCTGAGAAATATTTAACTTCTGGCAAGTTTTTGTGGAACAGTGGCATGTTCTTTTGGCGGGCAGATGTATTCATTTCCGAGATGAAATCATATTTGCCAGAAGTTGGCGAAAATATCCAAGCGATGACCGAGCTATCGAAAGTAAAATTGTCGAAGCCACAATCAAGTTTTCGCAGCGCGTTAGGCGGCACATTTGACGCTTGCCCAAGCATTTCAATTGATTTCGGGCTGATGGAAAAATCCTCCAAAGTCGCCGTCGCAAAAGCACTTTTCAACTGGGACGACGTCGGCGCTTGGGACGCACTAAAACGCTCTCACCAAGCGGACGCAAGTGGCAATATAGACATTGGCGACAATTCTCTCGTCGAAACGACAAATTCAATCATTTTGAATGAATCAAAAGGAAAAATCATTGCCTCCGTTATCGGTATGGACAACGTTACGGTTGTCGTAACCGGCGACGCCGTGCTAATTTGTCCGACCGACAAGGTGCAAGATGTCAAAAAAAGCGTAGAAGACATACGCACTCGTTTTGGCGGCAAATGGATTTAGATGGCGTTGGGCTACGGGGAATAAAGTTGTCAGTTGTCAGTAAAGGCAAGTTGGCTTTGGGATGTAGGATACGTATAAACAAATCCTATGTAAGTTATCATATTACTTATACTTATACTTATACTTATACTTATTTCTTCCGCCCTCTCCATTCATGGAGAGGGTTGGGGTGAGATCAATTAGATACCGGTGGTCAGTTGCCGGTGAAAAGGCAGAATAGATGCAGATTTGCCACTCCTCGAAAGTGAGGCATCGGTGGCTCAATCGAAGTCGAAGCCCCAGAAACTAATAACTCGCCCCCTACTTCTTCTCCACAAGCTCTACTTCGTAAAATTGAGACCAGTACTTGCCGGTCAATATGAAGGTTTTGGTTTTTTCATTATACGCTATACCGTTGGAGACTTCGGCGTCGATGTTGTATTTTTCAAGCTCACGGAGCGGGGAAATATCAACAATTCCCACAATTAAAGATTGCGCCGTGTCAATTTTCACAATCATATCTTTTTGCCAAATGTTTGCCCAAAGGTAGCCATCAGCAAATTCCATTTCATTTAAATAATAGCACGGCGAGCCGTCAGCGAAATATATTGATTTTGAGCCGATGAGCTTAAACGTTTTGGGATCTACAATTTTTATAACAAAAGAGCCGTCGCTCATAAATAATTTTTCGCCATCACTCGCCATACCCCAGCCTTCGCCAAAATATGAGAACGTGCGCATCATATTCAACGATTTCGCATCGTACTCAAAGCAAGTGCCTTCCATCCAAGTAAGTTGGTAGAGTTTGCCACTATGCAACGCCAAGCCTTCGCCAAAGTAATCCTCACCCAAATATTTCGTAATCAATACTTTTCCTGTTGCGGGGTCGATTTTTTGCAATGTTGAGTGGTGCTTCAGCCCTGTACTCTCATAGAGAAAACCGCCACTCAAAAGCAGCCCCTGCGTATAGGAAGCGGTATTGTGCATGAATTGCCGTTTTACTTTTACGGTATATTCCGGCGTTTTGGGCTTGTTTGTTTTCACCACTTTTTCTGATTCAAATTGCGGCAAATTTTCCGGCGCCCGTTTGCTGCATGCCAAAAATGGAATTATCAAAAGTAAAAATGCAATATATTTTTTCGCCATTTTAATTATGCTTATATTTATAAATAGTTTAGGGGTTCATCTTTGAAATTATATTGCTCGTGGATTTGCCTTCGACGAGCGGAATAACGACGACCTCGCCCCCATTTTGGCACACGAAATCCGCGCCGACTATTGTATCGGGAGTGTAGTCCCCGCCTTTGACTAAGACGTCGGGCTTTAATGCCAAAATTAATTCCAGCGGCGTGTCTTCCTCGAAAAGGCATACAAAATCGACTGAACGTAAGCCGCTAAGTACTTTTTGCCTATCGGATTGACTATTCAGGGGCCTGGTCGTGCCTTTCAGCCGTTGGACAGAGGCGTCGGAATTAAGCCCCACGACGAGTATGTCTCCTAATTTTTTTGCTTCGTTCAGTATGAATACATGCCCAGCGTGGAGCAAGTCAAAGCAACCGTTAGTAAAGATTATTTTTTTACTTTCGTGGCGTAATTCATTCGCTAATTCTGATAATAAATCTTTTGAAATAAGCATAGTTTCGTTTAATTATTTTTGATTGAATCGAGCAATGATTTTGGCGTAACCGAGACTATGCCCGGCTCTTCGCAAACAACGCCAGAAGCGAAATTTGCAAGAGTGGCAGCTTCGCCCATCGTCGCACCGGCGCAAAAAGCTGCTGCCAATGTAGCTATGGCGGTGTCCCCTGCACCTGAAACATCTGCTACCCTACGTGCTATTGTTGGCACTGAGGCAACGTTGCCGCTTTCCTCGAAAAGCATCATCCCTTCGGAGCCTAATGTAATCAGCACGCTTTTGGCTTTCAGTTTATTCAATAGTTCCTTTCCGGCTCTCAATAGGTCATCATGCGTTTTTATTTCATAATTTAAGGCTTTTTCGGCTTCTTTTCTATTTGGCTTAAATAACGTAACTTCATGATAATGATAGAAATTAGTGTACTTTGGATCTACAAATACAGGGATATTCGACTCTTTTGCAAAATGAATAATTTCTCGAATAAGCGAGTGAGAAATGGCGCCTTTGTCGTAATCTTCGAAAATGATTCCGTTTATCTTTTTCATTGCTTTGATAGAATCCAATATAAACTGCTCGCCTTCTTGGTTCAAACTGCTGCGGACTTCGCGATCTAAACGGGCTATTTGCTGATTATTGCCAATAATCCTCGTCTTTACCGTCGTGGGTCTCGATTTATCAGCGAAAAGCCCCGCT
>JBBRJR010000005.1:0-26333 GCA_038218865.1 Kapaibacterium sp. (SeqCode)
GATGAACAAATTTCGATTGATGAAATTATTAAATGGACTTCGTACGTAGTAATCCCGCTTCTGCTGTTTTTATTTGTGATATTCTTTTGGAATCGCTCACTTAAAAAAAGAGTAAAAATAAAAACCCTGCAATTAGAAAAAGAGCTAGTCGAACGCCGCAATGCAGAAAAAAAATTATTGATTTCTCAATTTGCACTCGACCATTCAGTCGATTCCGTGTTTGGAATAAATTACGAGGGCAGCTTTATCTATGTCAATAAAGCTGTAACTACTTCATTGGGCTATACTCAAACTGAACTTTTAAAAATGGGCGTAGCAGACATCGACAATACTTTTCAATTGAGCGTATGGAAAAACAACTGGATGGAAATACAGAATGGCGGTTCAAAGCAATTTACAACAATGCAAAAAAAGAAAGACGACAGCCGAATATTTGTAGAAGGTTATATGTATTTCCTCCGTGTGGGCGAGGAGGATTTTATATATGCAATTACTCGCGATATTACAACAAAATATCAATCCGAGCAGGAATTAAAACAATCCGAAGAAAAATTCTACAAAGCGTTTATGACTTCGCCCGATGCGATAAATATCAATCAAATGCACGATGGCTTGTATATCGATGCAAACGACAGCTTTTTAGAAATAATGGGCTATGAGCGAGAGGAGATTATCGGCAAATCTTCTTTAGATTTAAATATTTGGCATAATTTAGCCGACAGAGAAAATTTAATAAAATCGCTACTGGAAACGAAAAAGTGTATCGGTCTCGAAGCTAAATTTGTTAAAAAAAATGGCGAACTGATTTATGGTCTTATGTCTGCCAGAATTATTTATATCAATGAAGTACCGTGCATAATATCTATTACTCGCGATATTTCTAATATGAAAAAGGAAGAAAAATATCGCCAGGCTTTGTACAAAATTTCCGAAGCTTCGATAAGTACGCCAGATTTCCACTCACTTTGCGAACATATTCACGACACTGTTTCTGACCTAATGCCGACGATTAATTTTTACATTGCTCTTTATGACCAAGAAACAGGATATTTCGAGTACCCTTATTTTGTAGATGAATTCGACCAAAATCCGGGTTCTCGCAAACGCGGAAAAGGTTTGACAGAACTCATCATCGACACTGGCGTAACTTGGCTTGTCGATCCGGACGAATTTTACGAACTTTGCCGATTAGACAGGGTAGAAAACATCGGTACGCCGTCAATTGATTGGCTGGGCTCACCGCTTTTGGTAAATGATCAAGTCATCGGCGCTATTGTCGTGCAATCTTATACCGAAGGCGTCAGGTACAACGTAGATCATAAAAATATCTTGAGTTTTGTGTCCAATCAAATCGCTATGGCACTTTCGCAAAAAAGAGCTCAAGCAGATTTAATGGCTGCTAATGAATTGCTTGAAAATCGCGTAGAAGAGCGAACCTTGCAGCTTAAATATGCCAATGAAGAGCTGCAAGCACAAATCGATGAACGCATGCGAATCGAAAGCGAAATTCGCGAGAGCGAAGAGCGTTTCAGGCTCATGGCGGATTCTGCCCCTGTTATGATTTGGATGACTGACGCCACCGGCGATATTTCTTATGTTAATCAAACATGGGAAAAATTTTCAGGCGACTCTTTGGGTAATTTGGCGATGCAAACATGGAAGGCAATTATTCATCCTGAGGATCTCGAAGTATTTATGAATGATTTCAATAATTCAGCTCAGCTTAAATCACTTTTTGAAACTAAGATAAGGATGCTTTCTGGCGAAGGAAATTACAAATATGTACTTCTTAATGCAAATCCAAGAGTGTTCAACAACAATAAGTTTAGCGGATTTATCGGCTCGGGCATGGATATTACTAATATGCACAATGCTTTGGAGCAGGAAAAAGAACTAAACTTTATGAAGACTCGCTTTATTTCTACTGTTTCGCATGAGTACAGAACGCCTTTGACCACCATTCTGACCTCTACCTATTTGATCGACACATTTATCCGAAAAGGCAATGCCGCCGATGCCGCAAAATTTTTGGAGCGAATTCAAAATTCTGTGAAAAGCATGACTTCACTTTTGGATCAAGTGCTTACTATTTCGCGATCGGACACCGGTAAAATGTTGCTAAATCCTACTCAGCTAAATGTTCCTGATTTTTGCTTAAGTTTTATAAATGAGTTTAAAATTATTGATAACAATCAACATAACTTTTTACTTGAAGCCGACGCCGAAAGCAAACATGAAGTTATGATTGACCCTAATCTTTTGCATCAAATTTTATCTAATTTGTTTTCTAATGCCATAAAATATTCACCTTTGAATACATCTATTCGTTTAAACATAATCCGCAATAACGTTAAGTTTATTTTTAAAATACAGGATAGCGGCATCGGGATACCACAAGACCAGATAAACCATTTGTTCGAGCCATTTTTCAGGGCTTCGAATGTGGGCGTTATTCAAGGCACAGGCTTAGGGCTATCCATTGTAAAGCGGTGCATAGATTTATTGCAAGGCGAAATGTTCGTAAAAAGCTCCGAAAACGAAGGAACTACATTTGAATTCCATGTCCCCGTAAGCGACAAACAACAGCTGACACAATAAAATATTCCTTTCAAATAGTTAAAATTAGTCGTATTTTTGCATATTATAATATGTATGGACACGATTAAATTTATATTATTTCCGCTCGTTATAGCAATAGTATTACTATTGGGAGCAATAGAGGATCAAGCCAAATATGAGCTTGATTTATTCCATATTTCCAAATCTGATTTAGCCAAACGACCTTTTGTCCCCTTGCAATTTGAACCTGTAAAAGACACGATATACGTCTTGGGCGATGCCTTCGTAAAAATTTCGCTGGATAGCCAGATTGCGCATCTTTTCTTGCGTTCAGGCGAAAAGTATGAGTTCAAGATAAGCTCCGGCAATGCTAACATACATAAGGGCATAAACACTGCCGAAGGCGTTTTCACCGTGCAATCCAAATCCGAAAAGGCAATCTCCAAGCAGTTTAACAACGCGGAGCTTTTCTATTGGGTGGGTTTCAATGGCAATATAGGCTTCCACGGTCTCAGTGGCACAGGTTATTACGGATATTTGGGTAATCGACCGTCTTCGCACGGATGTGTCCGTATAGGGCGAGAAGACGGCAAAAAGCTATATAGGGAAGTTACTCGCGGCACACCTGTGCTTGTATATTCATCAGATCCAGCCCGTACGCTTGCATTTGCCGAGTGGGAAGATTATGCACGAGATAATTCCATGTTAATTTCAGAGAGCAGCCCATATTTTAGTAATTTACTACAAAAAAGGCTGGAAAATCTTTATGCAGGCGACGCATACATAAAAAACAGATCTAAAGTTTTTTTAGATGGAAAAACTATTTTAAAACGTTCTTCCATCAAAGTGGGCAGGGCAGAGAAAATAGCACATCAACAAAAACTTCCGCTATATAACTACGATTTCACGCTTTCAGCTTACGACAAATTGAAATTGAGAAAAATCGTGTTCGATTTTGATTCAACCGGCAGCACAAAAGACACAATTCGAAATCTAAAGGTAATTCGCAGAAAAAGCTAATTCCCGCGAAAGCATATCGGTCAGTTTCCGCCGCTCGAAATTTTCGGCATAGTCCAGATGAGGCTTTGGCAAAGTCCCAGTCTTCCAAGCATTAAACAACATATCAATCGCTTCGACTATTTCTTTGACATCGTGTGGCTTTGTGGCTATGGCAGCTTCGCTGTCCAATACTATTTGCCGCATATTGCCCTCAGGGATTGAAATAAGTATCGGCTTGCGGGCGCCTAAGTATTCATAGACGCGGCTCGGCGTTACTATTTCATTCGGCGCCATCATCCAAAGGGCATCGCTTGCCATTATCTCGCGTACGCTTTCAGAGTGCGAAACGTAGCCTTTTATCAAGCAATTGTCCTCTAAATTCAATTTTTTTATTAATTTCAGGTGGCTTTTGCGCATTAGCCCAACGAAATTAGCTCTTATTTTTTTCTTAGCAACATCATTTTTTTTAAGATAAATAGCGAGTGCTTTCAAAAAATATTTAGGAGTCAAATCATCGGGAAAAAGTCCAGAATGAGTTATAGTAAAATAATCAGGGTCGGGCTTTATCCCGCGGAAAGGAGTAAAATCCTCTTCGTCGTAGCCATGCGGAATAATTGAAATATCTTCGTGAGACAAAAATTTATATCTTTGCAAAAGTCTTTCTTTCATAAAGCGATTGATGACGATTATCCGTTTTGCGTAAGTAAGGGCTTTGGTTTCAAGCTCCAGGGCATAGGATTTATGAAATGGCGTAACGTAGTAATAATAGGCATTATCTATCCACAAATCGCGATAATCAAGTACGTAGGGCAGTCCTGTTTTTTTCGCCAACTCGCCGGCAACCAAAAAATCGGTAAATGGCGGCGCAGTAGCAAAAATTGTTTGAATATCGTTTTCAGCCAATATTTTTTCGCCTAAGGCAACAGCTTGCTTTTTCCATGAGATACGTGAATCAGGCTGGAATATCGTTTGCAGAGCGATTCTTTTCATTTTTTGCGAAAAGCGGTTCGGGTAGGCGATAGTATTACCGGATTTAGGCTTAGCAAAACGCGAAATATCGGGCGAAGTTCTGTAAATCCGAGTTGTTTCAGGGTCCACGTCATCGAGTAGAGTTTCGTCGAAGGCGTAATAAGCAGGGGCGTCGGTAGTTAAAACGGACAAATCCCATCCGAAGGACGGAAGGTATTTTACAAATTTCAGGCTGCGTTGAACGCCGCTAAGGCCCATTGGCGGGAAATAATAAGCAATAAAAAGAGCGTGCAGTTTTTTACTTATATCTCCCGTCAAATTGTCTTCATTTATATCATCAATCATAGTTAAATCGCAATTAATTCCTCAGGCGCATTGGTTAGCATTTGGCTGCCGTTGCGGGTAACAAAAACATTGTCTTCGATGCGAATGCCAAATTTATCCGGCAGATAAACTCCCGGCTCGATTGCCAAAACGGAATCTTCCGGAACAATTTGATCATCCATGCGGAACGTTATAATCGGCTTTTCGTGAGCAACGAGTCCAATTCCATGTCCCAAAGAATGTTGGAAATTTGGTCCGTAGCCTGCTTTTTCAATCATTTTGCGAGCCATAGCATCTAAAATTTTGCCGTTCATGCCCGGGCGTACGCCGTCGCAAGCAGCTTTCTTAGCGTCATAGATTAATTTATAGATAGTCTTTTGCTCTTTGGTCGGCTTACCGACGCAAAAAGTACGGGATATATCCGAGCCGAAGCCATGAACCTTAGCCCCGAAATCAAGCAAAATAATATCGTTCTTTTTAATTTTTCTTTCACTTGGCTTGCCATGCACCAAAGCCGAGCGAGGCCCGCTAACGGCGATAATATCAAAGGGGTCGCCTTCGCTGCCGAGCTTACGGGTGCGATAAGAAATCTCGTTCGCTATATCAAGTTCGGAGATGCCGGGTTTGATAAAATCGAGCATTTCCAAGTAAACGCTTTCGGCAATCTTGCAAGCAGAGACGATAAAATCTAATTCTTCGGGCGATTTCGGCTGAGTGAAGCGTTCGACAAGATTTGTAATAGGCTTGAACTTCATCGGGCGGACGCGGTTTCGTATCTCGACTGCATCGGAATAAGCCATTTGATCGGCTTCGAAGCCGACGTTTATAATTTTATTAAGCATGTTGTCTTTAACGATATAGCCCCATACGTCGCGTGTTATGTGCGTATGCAAATTCGGCAAATCGTAAAGCTCAGTTTTTATTTGCTCTTCGTAACGGTCATCAGTTATAAAATGAACTTCATCGGGAGTAACGAACAAATAAGCGGAAGAGCCTGAAAAATTCGTTAGATAGCGAATATTTGGTAAATATGTTACAACGATAGCCTCCACCTTATTTTCTTCCATATTGAATCGGAGCTGATGGAAACGCCGGTCCACAATTTTGGGATACGATTGTACCCCGTCAGTTAAATTGGTATTATTGTCCATTGTACTCATAAAGATATATTAAACATAGTAATTAGGCGATTCTTTAGTAATTCTGACATCATGTGGATGCGATTCTTTAAGTCCGGCAGCTGTAATTTTATTAAACCGTGATTTACTTTTCATCTCTTCGATAGTTGAACATCCGCAATAGCCCATGGCAGCCCTTAAGCCCCCAACTATTTGATAAATCGTATCGTTTACCGTTCCTTTGAACGGCACGCGTCCTTCGATGCCTTCTGGTACGTATTTAGAAATTTCATCTTCGACGTCTTGGAAATATCTATCAGCCGAGCCTTGGCTCATAGCTCCCAAAGACCCCATGCCACGATAAATTTTATACACTCTGCCTTCATAGATAACTTTTTCTCCGGGACTTTCTTCGTGTCCGGCGAGCATATTGCCGATCATGACGCTGTCGGCTCCGCCGGCTATGGCTTTGGCGATGTCGCCGGTTTGCTTAATGCCACCATCTGCAATAATCGGGATGCCAGCTTTGCCTGCGGCTTTTGCCACATTCATAATAGCGCTGAGCTGCGGCACGCCTACGCCAGCGACAATCCGCGTTGTGCAAATCGAACCGGGACCAATGCCAACTTTCAATCCGTCGCTGCCAGCGTCGATTAATGCTTCGGCGGCTTCGGTTGTGGCTATATTGCCAGCAATAATTTGCAAATCAGGATAAAGTTTTTTAATTCTCGCGACCGTCTCGATTACGCCGCGACTGTGTCCGTGGGCGGTATCTACAAAAACAGCATCTACGCTAACTTCGACTAAGGCAGCGACCCTATCCAAAGTGTCCGGCGTAACGCCAACGGCAGCTCCGACACGCAAGCGTCCGTGGTCATCTTTGCAAGCACGAGGGTGTTGCTTTTTCTTCTGAATATCTTTGAAAGTGATAAGTCCGCGAAGGATATAGTTATCATCGACTACCGGCAGCTTTTCGATGCGATGCTCTTGCAGCAGCTTTTCGGCATCTTCGAGCGTTGTGCCGATTGGAACGGTAATTAAATTATCCTTTGTCATGAAAGACGATAACTTTTCTTTAGGATTAGGCTTAAACCGTAAATCGCGGTTGGTTACGATACCGATGAGCTTTTGATTTGAATCTATTACGGGAATGCCCGAAATATGAAATTTAGCCATCATCTCGTGTGCGTCTTCGACGTTCCTGTCAGCCGTTAAAGTAATCGGATTTTTTATCATCCCGCTTTCGGACCGCTTCACTCTATCGACTTGCTCGGCTTGCCTTGCTATTGTGAAATTTTTATGAATAATTCCCATGCCGCCTTCACGAGCCATTGCCTGAGCCATATCTGCTTCGGTTACGGTATCCATAGCAGCGCTTAAAATCGGAGTATTGAGCGTTATGGTTTTCGTAAGACGCGAAACGATACTCGTCTCGCGGGGCAATATCTCAGAGAAAGCAGGAATAAGCAATACGTCGTCGTAGGTTATGCCATCGTAAAGTATTTTATCATTCATCATATATTCCCTAATTTCAAATTGCAAGTTATAAAGTTTTCAGTTTCCAGTTATCGGTTTTCAGTTATCAGTTATCAGTTATAAAGTTGAAAGTTGGTAAGTTTTCAAGTTTAAGGATTAAAACTATAGTTTGGCAAAAACCTGCTACCTGCTACCTGTTTTACTTGCTACCTGCTTTACCTGCTACCTGTTACCTGTTACAGCACTTTCGACTAAAACAGAAACATGATTATCCTTGACTTCTACAAAACCGCTTCCGATTTCAAAGAAAATTGTTTCATCTTTCATCGTAAGAATTTTTATCTTTCCCTTGTCGAGAGCCGAAACTATCGGTGCGTGCTTTGGCAGTACCTGAAACGGCGAAAGCGAACCCGGCAAAGATATTGATTTTGCTTTGTCCTCAAAAACTTTACTTTGAGGAGTAATTATCTCGATAAATAAATTATTTTCTTTTTCCAATTTTCATTTCCTTAAATAAATACGTTACAAAAAAAATATTGTGCTTGATGTTTCAATTTTTACAAATTAAAATATATTAAGCATTGCTTTTTTTGTATTTATCGAAAACTTCATCAATTGTACCGACATAGCTGAAAAAGCCCTCAGGGACTTCATCGCACTCGCCGTCCAAAATAGCTTTAAAGCTGGCTATGGTATCGTTGATTGTAACGTATTTGCCGGCAAAACCAGTAAACTGCTCGGCAACGAAAAACGGCTGCGAGAAGAATTTTGAAATTTTGCGGGCGCGGTAAACTGTCTGTTTATCGTCGTCAGAAAGCTCGTCCATACCCAAGATATTGATAATATCTTGTAAATTTTTATATGTTTGCAAAACGTTTACGCAACGGCGGGCAGTCGTGTAATGTTCTTCGCCGATGCTGAGCGGATCCATAATGCGCGAGCTTGAATCCAAAGGATCTACCGCTGGATAAATACCAAGCTCTGAGATTTGACGAGAGAGTACAGTTTTAGCGTCCAAGTGAGCAAAAGTATTAGCCGGAGCCGGGTCAGTCAAGTCATCTGCTGGCACGTAAACAGCTTGTACGGAAGTGATAGAGCCGCGATCAGTCGAAGCAATTCTTTCTTCCAAAAGCCCTAATTCAGTAGCCAACGTTGGCTGATAACCCACTGCGGAGGGCATACGACCCAAAAGCGCGGAAACTTCCGAGCCTGCTTGGATAAAGCGAAATATATTATCAACAAATAAAAGTACGTCCCTGCCCTCGACGTCGCGGAAATATTCGGCTACAGTCAAAGCAGTAAGAGCTACGCGAGAGCGGGCTCCTGGTGGCTCGTTCATTTGCCCGAAGACTAATGCAGTTTTATCGATAACGCCGGATTCAGTCATCTCGAGGTAAAGGTCATTTCCTTCGCGAGAGCGTTCACCAACGCCAGCAAAGCAAGAATAACCACCGTGGTGCTTGGCTATATTATGTATTAATTCTTGGATGATAACGGTTTTGCCCACGCCGGCGCCGCCGAAAAGTCCTGTTTTGCCGCCTTTGGTAAAGGGCTGGATCAAATCGATTACTTTGATTCCAGTTTCAAACATTTCTTTTTGCGTGGATAAATCTACAAATTTAGGTGGATCTTTATGAATGGAAGAGGTATGACTGGACTTTATTTCGCCTTTGCCGTCGATTGCTTGTCCGATTACGTTAATCATTCTGCCTAATACTTCCGGACCGACAGGTACGGTTATCGGGGCTCCGGTATCAACTACCGGCATACCGCGAACTAAACCATCAGTCGAGTCCATTGCTACCGAGCGGACGCGGTCTTCGCCCAAGTGTTGCTGTACCTCGCAAACAAGTATGCCTTCTTCGTTTGTTTCAAGCGATCTGACTTTGATATTTAGTGCATTTAAGACCGATGGGATACTGCCGTGAGGAAATTCTACATCCACGACCGGACCGATTACTTGTACTATATAGCCTTCGTTCATAGAGCTATCCTTATTTATTATAATTATTTAAATGATATTTTCAAATAATGTCGATATTTGTCAAACTTGCATTATGCAAAATTACGGAATAATCTGTTTATTGACAAAGTTTAAGTGAATTTATTTTATTTTATTTATTACGCAATGCATGATTTTCGAGTACGTATTGACGGAAAAAGTAATCGAAAGATTTATTTCGTTTTCGTGCCGTTTCTATAGAATAGTTTTTTAAAACCTCCTGCATGAAATCAATTCGAGAACGATACGTGCGTATAAAGTAAGCATTAAAATCTTCTTTGGTTACTTCGTCAGTTCGCTCAATTAAATCAAGCCCTAAGTTGGCAGCAGATTCGGCAGTCATTCCTGCCAAAAACCAGCTTTCTATTTCGGATATAACTATTACAATTTGATTTGAATCAATCTTATCGAACTTCGCCCTGATAATCTTCTTTTTTGTTGTTATAGTATCGCATTGGTCAATATCAGCTACCAAAAAATAATCAAATTTCAAGGTATTTATACTCATAATAAATAAATCTACCTTAGCTTTTTTCAGCTGCGCGAATTGGATTATTTCTACGTCGTCGTAATAATCATTAAAAATGGGCTTGAAAAGCGTTTTAAAAAAAAGCGAGTCGTCATTGCCTTCGACGAATATGTATAATTTATTCATACTCATAGCAATTAACTCAATAAATTTTGTATGTACAACTCTTCTATGCCTATTTCATTTTCCATGAAAACACGAATTTCTTCATGGTCAATTGGCTTGGATACTGTCGAAAATCCCTCAGAATCACGAGATACAAGATAAATATTCTCAAGTCCAGCGTATTTGACTATCTCCGGATTATGCGTGCTTAAAATTATTTGTTTTCTCTCGGAAGCCTCTTTCATCATATCTATTACTTTCGATATTAAGTAAGGATGAATGCGGCGGCCCGGCTCCTCGAATATAGCCAATGGCTTATGCTCAAAATATAATATTACGATAATGGCAATTATAAACATCGAGCCGCTCGACATAAGCGAAGCAGGCAAATATTTATCCTTGACAAAGCTTTCTTTGACAGTCAGTTGCAAGTAGCGGTCCAAAAATTTATCGACTTCAAAATCCTCTACGAAGGGCAAAAGAAGCCGCAATAAATTAAACAAAGTACGAGATTTCTCAGGATTCGAGAGTATTTTTTTTAGAACGATAGCCAAATTTTCGCCAGTTTCCTCGAGCTCAGCTTTGCCAGCTATCGAAGTAACGCTTTTTGGCTGGTTCGGGTCCAAATCATAAATCGAAATATCTCCGATAGCTTTGCGTACGCTGTCCGGATGTGGCATAAAATACTGATTCTCAATAAACAACGTTTCACTTAGCCACGAGCGGTCAGAAAGCGAGTTTATATCCAAATAAAGCGACGGTATCATCTCTTCCTTCGATATTGGCACCTCGTCTTTTTTAATGAATTCTATCGTAAACTCGCCCGAATTATTTATCATAACCAGCTCGCTCGAGCCCAAATGCTTGGGATTGTCGTCGTCGTTCATCAAGAAAAAATCAAATTTTTGGCATAATTTATTGTTAACCACTTTGTACGTCTCGTTGTCGTCGGAAAATTCCAACGAAAAATCATGCTTGAATTCTGTCGGCTTTATGCCAATAATTCCCTGTTCGGTGTGTTTTATGGGTCTTATTTTTTTAAGAGGCTGGACGTTTATCTTTAAACTCATTATTTTTTCGGTATCGCCCAAGCTAAGATTGCGAATGTATTCGACGCCACCTTGCAGCGATATAGCATTCTCTAAGCCCGATTCTACTATATCTCGCAAAAACCTAAATATTTGTATAAAATTAGATTTGCCGGCTGAGTTCGGACCAATCATTACGTTGAAACTGCCTAAGTCCAGTTTTAATTGTCGAAAACTTCTGAAATTTGAAATTTCGATACTTTTGATTATCATAAATGATTGCCCTTATATTATAATTTGCCATTTTACTTTGCATCAATTATTTACTAATCTTTTACTTCCCAATACAGTTCGCTGCGAAGCTGCTCGATAAATTCATTATAAACACGCATTTTTTTCATATCGAGCGCCGTGTCGTTAATATAATTGTAGTCCTCTTCCACAGTCGGGTTGTGAGCCGGAATAGTCCTTTTTTTCCAAATTATGTGGTACGCTGGTTTTGAGGGATCTGCGTTAAAAGCTATAGGTTCGGAAATAGCACCATCTTGCAGCTTTTCGAGCGATTCGCGGAAGTACGACGGCATCTCAGTATAAGGCATTTTACCTATTAATCCGCCGTAACCTTTGGTTTCTTTGTCATCCGAGTTCTGTCGAGCCAATTCAGAGAAATTGCTTTTGGCGAGTGCCGTTTTGCGAAGCGAATCCAGCAAAGAAACCACTCGCTCTTCATCTGCGGAAGTTTGCGAAATTTTAAATAAAATATGGCGTGTATTAATTGTTTCAGCTTTTTTGTCAAGTATTTGAATTAGGTGGAAGCCAAACGGCGTCTCGACGGGTAGCGAAATCTCATTGTTTTGCAAAGCAAAAGCAGCATTTTCAAATTCGGGGATAAACTTACCTTTCTCAATCCAGCCTAGCTCACCGTTGTGCGGTGCGGTCGATTCGTCGCCGCTGTAGCGTTTGGCAAAGTCGCCGAAATCGCCACCGCGGAGTATCGAATCCCTGACTGAGCGAGCCAGTTCGTAAATCCGTTTTTTCTCTTGCGTATTGGCTTGAATATATTTGGTAATATGATAAACTTCGACTGTTTCAGGCACTTTTGGCAATGAATCACGATAATTCACATAAAAATCATTTATTTCCTTTGGCGTAATTGTTATATTTGCAATTTTTTGCTGTACCAGATTTGATGACAGCAACTTATTGCGAATATCATCACGTAGCTCGTATTTCAATCTGTTGAGCGATTTTTTATATACTTGCTCTATCCGTTCCTCCGAGCCAAACTGATGCATCAGAGTTTGTAAAAATGCCTCCCATCGCCCTTCGATTTGGTCTTCGGAAACAACAACCGAATCTTCTATAGCCTTAGTAACCAGCAACTTTTCGTTTACCAATGCGTCCAGCAATTGCTTATAGACAGCTGGATCGTTCGGATTGACTTGCGGATTTTGCTGCGCCATAAGCGCTATCTGCCCCATTATGTCGCTTTTCAATATGATTTCATTGCCAACGACGGCGACAATTTTATCCAGTGGCTCGCCTTTGGTAAGTTGAGCGTCTGCTCTATTTGCATAAATCATCAAAAATAAAAATATAAATGCCAAACTTGATTTTTTCATTTTTTTACTTATAATTATTGAAAAATACAACAATCCAATATGCAAATTACTACAAAAACTTGATTTTCACAAATATCATTACAAGGTTTTATTTCGCAGGCGAAGTTGCTCATTGTTTTGGCAATAAATTTAAAAAATGTTCGTTTTTATATTGATATAACAAACGAGGAAATTAATGGCTATTCTCCCAATTTATAATTGCTTTCATCCAATATTAAAATTAAAAACCGAAGAAGTAATAGATTTCGACCAAAATTTAAAGCAATTAGTCGCCGATATGTTTGAAACAATGGACAGCACCGGCAATGGCGTCGGGCTTGCCGCTAATCAGGTAGGCATCAGCAAATCAGTGATAGTAATCGACACGAATTACGACGACAAAAAACCTAAAGTACCACTGATAGTTTTAATTAATCCGAAAATTACAGCTTTTTCTGACGACACGACAGACGAAAAGGAAGGCTGCCTAAGCGTACCAGATATTTACGAAATAGTTAAACGCTCCCGAACGATCGACGTTACCTACTACGACACAGATATGAAAGAATACAAAAAAACATTTCAAGAATTCGAAGCCCGCGTTATTCAACACGAAGTGGACCACTTGAACGGCATTTTGTTTTATGAAAAAATCACGCCGCTACGCCGCTCGCTAATCAAAAATAAATTGCGGAAAATCGAAAAGGGCATCATCTTAGGCGAATATGCTATGGTTATGCCCAATGGCGAAGTTGTTTAGCAGGGGCAAAGTTGTCCGTAAAGACAGAATCCCGAAGGGGCAAACGCCGTTCGCCCCTTCGGGAACCACCGATCACATTGTTGTTTTTGGGCGAACGCCATTCGCCCCTACGGGAAACTTGCCTTTAACCGGAAACTGACCACCGATAACTAAAAACCTTCTCCCCCCCTACTCTCCACTCATTAAATCAGGGCGCCGTTGGCGCGTTTTTTCGAGGGATTTTTCTTCTTGCCATTCTTGGATTTTGGCGTGATGTCCAGAAAGTAAGATGTCGGGTACTTTTTGGCCTCGGAAATCCGCAGGACGTGTGTATTGCGGTGGCTCCAAAAGTCCAGTCATAAATGAATCGTCAAGTGCGGATTCCGCATCGCCAATGACGCCCGGCAAAAGCCTGATGATTGCGTCCGAAAGCACCAAAGCCGGCAATTCGCCGCCGCTCAGGACAAAGTCGCCTAAAGAAATCTCGCGAGTAACGTATGTGTCGCGGATGCGCTGGTCAATTCCCTTGTAATGCCCCGCGATAATCATTAAATTGCTTTTCAAAGATAATTCATTCGCATGCGACTGCTCCAAACGCTCGCCGTCCGCTGTCATGTAAATTATTTCGTCGTATTGCCTTTGTGCCGTTAATTTTTCTATGCAATCAAAAACGGGCTGGCACTTTATAAGCATACCGGCGGCGCCACCAAACGGTGCGTCATCGATATGCTTATATTTATCCAAAGCGTAATCGTGTAAATTATGAAAATATACTTCGGCTAAATTTTTCTCGCGGGCTATTTTGACAATACTCCAATCAATATATGATTGCATAAGCTCCGGCACAGCGGACAAAATATCAATCCTCATCGCTCGAGTCCTTGCTCGCGTGAAGTAAATCCCGCAGCCCTTCCATCATGAATATATCGACTGTTTTATTTTCGAAATCTACATTTTTCACAATGCTTTCGACGACTGGAACCGGCAAGTCGCCATCTTTTGTTTCAATCAGCCAAACGTCGTTTGCCGGCATATCCCAAACTTCAATTATATGTCCGATAATCTCTTGGGTTTCGACATCACGCACTTGGCAATCCAAAATATCATCAATCATATAAAAGTCCGGATTGCTTTTCAAAATTTCGCTTAAACTAGCAAAAATTCCTTGCTCTTTAAATTCTGTTATCTCTTCCTTTGAATTAATGCCCTTAATTTTTCCCACAAATTTATTTGGTGCCGGAAAATCAATATATTCCAATTTATGTATATTAGAAAAACTTTCCGAATAGCCGATTTTTATGTTGAAATTTTCAGGCAATTCTGTAATTTTTGCAAGGAAGGAATAAATGAAAAACTCGCCGGAGACTCCTCTTGCTTTGCCTATCGTACCGATTAATATATTTTTATCCATTTATTTCTCTATAATTAATGTAACAGGACCGTCGTTGATTAATTCCACTTTCATCATAGCGCCGAATTGCCCAGTTTCGATTTTTAAAGCTGTTGAATTCTTTAATATTTCGATAAATTTATCGTACAACGGCTTAGCAATCGCCGGCGGAGCGGAATCAGTAAAGCTCGGACGAGTGCCTTTGCGGGCATCGCCGTATAGCGTAAAATTTGAGATGACAAGCAGCTCGCCTTGTGTGTCGGTTACAGATAAATTCATTTTCCCTTCGTTGTCCGGAAATATTCTTAAATTTATCAGCTTGCGAGCCATCCACTCCATTTGTTCGGACGTGTCGCTTTCATGCACGGCAACGAAAATGCAAAGACCATCGCCGATTTGCGCAGCGATTTCATCTTCGATTTCCACCGAAGCGCAGCTTACTTTTTGGACGACAACTTTCATTATGTTATACCGTTATTTTGATTTTAGAGTCTGTTGATTTACTAATAGTCGCTGTTTTGAGGCTGCCTCATAACTCATTTTATTGCGGGATATGAGGCTGTCTCATAAGTAAAACGACGTATTACAATACACTCACGTTTGTTAGAATAATATTGTGATATTACTTACATTATTTATTCAACCTTCGAGCCTGCTTTAAAAACATGTTTTTACCTTATTGGGGCAAACACAAGAAAATTGGACCATTCAACAGTCTTCACGCTAAATCCCAATGCCCTTGTAAAATATGCCGTTGGAGCGAATAGCATTTTTGTCTAAACAATTTTTTCCGTCGATAACTATTTTTATATTGTTTTGTTGTAACATTTCGGCGGAAAGTTCTTTGAATTCGCGATGATCGGTAGCCAAAATAACAGCATAAGATTTTTCGAGTAATTCAGCGAGCGAGCCTACTGTGTTTTGCTCTGTCAAATGTGGGTCGAACACGTGTACTTTCGCCCCTTTGGAATTCAGCAAATCCAGTATTTTAATTGACGGGCTTTCGCGTAAATCGCCGACATTAGCTTTGTACGACATTCCGAGCAAGCCGATATGAGTGTTTTTCAGCGATTTCTCGTGGTCGTTCAGCGCATTCACCAAAAGCTCAACTGTATAAGCCGGCATGGAGTTATTTATCTCGCGAGCGATTTTCAAAAATTTGTGGTCGAAGCCGCTTTTGCCCGCGCGCTCGATTAAGTAATACGGATCGACTGGTATGCAATGCCCGCCCACGCCGCAGCTTGGGTAGTGCGCCAAAAAAGCAAACGGCTTATTGGCGGCGCCGCGAATAACGGTCATCAGGTCGATTCCCAACACGTGGAAGGATTTTGCCAATTCATTAACAAAAGCGATGTTAATATCGCGGAATGTATTTTCAATTATTTTCGTTGCTTCTGCCGTTTTCAGATCAGGCATTTCGTTTATATTGCCGGAAACAAATTCGCGATAGAATTTTGCTAATACGGCTGTAGCTTCGGGGCGTGTCGAACCGATATTGCGCGGGATATTATAGACGTTCCAAACGGCATCTCCGGGATTAATCCGCTCAGGGCAATGCGCCACGTCGTAGTCCTGGCCAGCAGTCAAATTTGTTTCTTCTGTTAAAATAGGAATAACAACTTCATCGCAAACGCCCGGGTTAATAGTCGATTCGACTATTACGTAATTGCCCTTTTTGAGGTACTTGGCGACGGACAGGACGGCAGACTTAACGGGCTGCAAATCAGGCGTATAGTCATTCAAAACGGGCGTTGGCACGCAGATGATGAATATATCACTTTCGGCGATTATATCTTCGCGGCTCGAAACGCTGAGCTTTGTTGATTTCAAGTCAAGGGCGCATTGCTCGTCGTCTATCGGGCAGATGCTGGCTTGAATCATCTCTATTTTTGTTTCGGAGAGGTCAAAGCCTACGACTTCGTGTTTTGTTTTTTTTGCAATAGCTGCTGCCAGCGGCAAGCCGACGTATCCCAATCCTATTACGCTTACTTTCATTTTTGTTCTTTGTAGTATTACATACTTCAAAAATAACAAAAACAAATGAATATTGCTTAGGTTTTTTTTCAATGGGCAGGCGGTTAGTTATCGGTTATCGGTTATCGGTTATCGGTTATCGGTGGTCGGTGAAAGGCAGGACAGGCGTTGGGCTGTTGGGCGTTGGGCAAGAAGGTTTACAGTTGTCAGTTTTCGGTTTTCGGTTTTCGGTGAAAAGCATGGGGGCTGTGGGTTTTAGGCTGTGGGCATTGGGGAAGAATGGTTGCAAGCTCACGTAGGGGCGAACCTATGTGTTCGCCCAAAAAAAACGCCAACCCCAAAAAAAACACTAATTCGCCCTGTCATTGAAAATACTTATTCCTGGGACTGCCCCGATAAGTCAGATGACGTGCTTTTAAGACTGGCACGCATGTTCAAATAACCTTGCGATGATACTTACATATTTAAACACCCCCCCCGCGCCCCCTCTTACAAGAGGGGGAGAAAGAAATATTTGAATTATAAGAGCTTACAAGATTCAATTTCCATGTTATTGTCCCCCCTCTTTTAAGAGGGGGCTAGGGGTGTTCATATTATTTTTGCAGTTTTATTGTTCATTTAACAAAAATATTATGTATAAAACCTAAAAATATACCTTATCGGGGCAGCCCCCTGGTGCAGAGGTCATATTAATCGAACTGCGAAGTGCACGCCTATTGTAAGTAATAGATGGACATAGATTCCAGCCTTCGCGGGAATGACAACACTGCTTGGGTTTCGACTTATGAGACGCCTCCTACAAAGGAAAATCTGCCTTTCCAATACCCAATACCTACAGCCCACAGCCCAAATGCCTTTCACCGACAACCGACAACTGGAAACTGGAAACCTTCTTCCTACAGCCCACCTCAAAAATTTTGGAATAGTAATTGATATAGGTAAGCAGGAAGAATTAAAATCAATCTGAAAGGAATTCACAAATGATTGTAAATGAACTAGACCCCTCGAGAAGGTATCTGCCACTCGTTGAGCAGAAACTGCAAGCACCTGGGCTGCCGCAATCCAGCGTATCATTCGCCGATACCGTCCGCGAATTCGTCGGCGATGTCAATAATATGCAAATCGATTCAAAAGTGCAAACCGAAGCACTTATTCGCGGCGAACCCGTTGATATTCACGATGTTATGATTACTGCCGAAAAAGCTAAGACATCCTTCCAATTACTTATGGAACTTCGCAATAAAGGACTTGATTTGTACCGCGAAGTGATGAGGATGCAAATTTAATTTAATTATGGCGGTCAATATTAGCCATTGTAAAAAATATTATACTTTCTTGTGGAAAATTTATGGCAGATAATGCAATAATAGATCAAACGAAAACTTTTTTTGGAAGAATATCGACTTTACAGCGAATTATTATCGGCGTTGTGGTTACACTTGTCCTCGTCGGAATGATTTTACTGATAACGAACAGCAAAAGCGTCGAATACGGCGTGCTGTACAATAATTTAGAGCCGCAGGACGCTTCCAAAATTGTAGAGAGCTTGAAAACAAAGCAAATCGATTATGAACTAGCGGACAATGGAGGTACAGTTTTAGTCGATAAAACTAAACTTTACGACACAAGGCTCTCTTTGGCAGGCGAAGGCTTGCCCGCGGAAAGCTCTGTCGGTTATGAATTGTTCGACAAAACAAATCTCGGCATGAGCGAATTTGTGCAACAGCTAAACTATCGCCGAGCATTGGAAGGAGAATTATCTCGCACGATAAGTACGCTCGACGAAGTAAAAAAAGTACGAGTTCACGTCGTAATTCCCGAAAAAACATTGTTTAAAAAGGACGAAAAGCAACCTACTGCTTCGATTACCTTGCACCTGAAAAGTGGGCGAAGTATAAGTAAAATTAGCATAGAAGGCATTCAAAATTTAGTGGCAAGTAGCGTCGAAGGTTTGACTTTGGACAAGGTTACTATCCTCGACGGGCGTGGAAAAGTTCTTTCGGAAGCGCCGATGGATAATAATTCAGTAGTTGGTTTGACATCTACGCAACACGACATACAAAGCAAGGTAGAGCAACACTATGCCGATAAGGTGCAATCTCTTCTCGATGGAGTTTTAGGCTCCGACAATGCGAAAGTCCGTGTCAATGCCGAAATAGATTTTACTCAAACTGAAAAAACAGTAACGGATTTCGATCCCGAACGTCAGGTAATTCGCAGCGAGCAAAACATACAGGAGGTCTCCGAAAGCCAAGATTCGCTTAGCTATCCGGTTGTAAATCAATCGAAAAACTCGTCCAATTTGATTCAAAATTATGAAATAACTAAATCCATTGCACATATAGTCGAAAGCACGGGCAACGTAAAGCGTTTGACTGTCTCGGCGCTTATCAATGGAACGACGAAAATTCTTGACAATGAAGGATTAAAAACGCTCCAATATACGCCGCGAACCAAGGAAGAGCTTGAGCAATTGACACTAGCGGTGAAAAATTCTGTCGGCTACGATCCATCGCGTAATGACCAAATATCAGTGCTTAACGTACCGTTCGATAACTCGCTTTTGGAGGAAGAATTAGAACAAACCAAGCCCATCATTTGGTATAAAGATCCAGAAAATATAAAGCTCATCGGTTTGGTGATTGCGATGCTAATTACTATTTTGCTAATGTTCAGCATGTTGCAATCTCGCTTTGTCAAAGACAGACTACGCCTTGCGCTGGGCTTGCCGAATCCAAAACTATTGCAAAAGCCGCAAATACAAGACGACGATGACGAGGAAGAAGTCGAGGAAAACTTAGACGATCTCTTCTTAGATGAAGACGATTTACTCTTGCTTCCAGCCGAACTGCCAGAGCAACTGCTTCTCGAAGGCGAAACAGTTGAAGACGAATTATTCGACGAAAGCGACGATGACGACCAACTTTCGCTTTCCGACCGAGCCAGAGCTGCTTTGGAAGAAGCCGATGCTCCTGATTTATCGGAAGAGACTATGATGAAACTTGAAATAAAAGATAAAGTACAGTCATTTTTAGAAGATCAAACAGAGGATGCCGTTAAGTTGGTACGGCTATTGATAGCTCAAGACCTTGACGCAAGCAATATAAAATAAGTAGTATAATTTTAATTTGATTAAAAATATGACTACTCTTTAAATCGTTTGATATAAATATTTTTGAAAGCATTAACAAAAAAATAATATGGCAAAGAAAAGATTAAGCGTTGCGGATTTAACCGGCAAGCAAAAAGCTGCTGTGCTGCTGATGAGCATGGATGTGGACGTTGCTGCCAAGGTTTTCAAAGACCTTGAAATGAAAGAGGTTGAGCAGATTGCCGTAGAAATTACAAATTTGCGGGAATTGCCACCAATGGTGGTCGAAGACGTAATAGAAGAATTTTATCAGCTTATGACCGCTTCGAGCTATATGGTAGAAGGCGGCTTGGACTACGCCCAGCTGCTACTTGAAAAAACTTACGGGTTGGAACGTGCGCGAGAAATTATCGAAAAAATCCGCGTGCTGACAACTGTCCGAGGTTTCTCAATATTAAAAAAATCCGATCCGCAACAACTTGCATCCTTTCTCTCGAAAGAACATCCACAAACAATTGCGTTAATCCTTTCGCACCTTCCGCCGGATCAATCCGCCGAAGTTTTGAACGAATTTAAAGAAGATATGCGAAGTGAAACGATACTCAGAATGGCAACTATCGGCAAGGTTTCGCCGCAGCTTGTCTCAGAAATTGAATATGTGGTCGATCAGATAGCCGAGGCTACTTTGTCGCAAAACTTGGCTCAAGCAGGTGGCGTGCAGCTCGTTGCTAATATTTTAAATAAAAGTAATAACGCTATTGCAAAAGCTATGCTCGAGAGCATCGAAGAGAAAGATTACAACATGGCGCTCGAGATTAAGCGCATGATGTTTCTCTTTGAAGATATTATACTTATCGACGACAAAGGCATTCAGCGCATACTTCGCGATGTCGATAAACGCGATTTGGCACTTTCGCTCAAGGTTTCGGACGAAAAGATACGCGCAAAAGTATTCAAAAATATGTCCGAGCGTGCCGCAGCCGTTGTCAAAGAAGAATTGGAGTTTATGGGTCCAGTAAAATTAAAGGAAGTAGAATCAGCGCAAATGCGAATTGTCGATGTTATCAAAAAGCTCGAGGAGCAAGACGAAATAGCCATCGGTGGTCGCGGCAAAGAGGATATATTTGTGTAATAGGCTGTGGACAATGGGAAAGGAAAGTCTCCGGTGGTCGGTTATCAGTTTCCAGTGAAAGACAAGAATACGGTCGGGGCAGAGGTCGAAGGGTTTTTGGTGAAAAGAACACATTTTTCTGATTGCCTTTAGATGTGGCTGTATCATAAGTGTCATATTGAGCAAAACGAAAAATCTATGAATTTTGTAAGTTGTTGTAATATATAATTTTCCGCTTTCGCGGGAATGACGAAACTGCTTGGATTTCGGCTTATGAAAAAGCCGCATCTGGCTCGCAAGACTGATAACCGACAACTGGCAACTAAAAACCGAAAACTGAAAACTAATAACTAAAAAACAATATGAATCAAATAATTGTAAAAATACCGCGGCGAAAGCAAAAAATAAAAATTATCAGCAATGAAGAGATAATTCGCCGAGAGTTCGACAGTAAAATCAAAGAACTTGAAGCCAAATATCTTTTGCCAAAAAAAGAAATAGAAAGCGAAATTCTATATAAAGATAGCCGCGAGGGCGAAGAATCAAAAGAAACTGCTGCACCCCGACGAACGTATTTTACAGAGATTTTCACTATTTCGGATTCTAACGAGCCAATTGAAATCAATCTTCAGAACGTGCCGGGTGAAACTATCTCGATAGACGAAGCCGCCACGCAGATCCAGCTCGCTTACGAGCGCGGAATTACTGACGGACACGATTCCGCTCGCGCTATCTATGAAACGGAAATCCAACTTAATTCACAATGGATAAAGCGATTTGACTCTATTGCTTTCAAATTGAAAAAAGAATTCATCAGAGAAATGAGACAATTCGAGGATAATTTATCCGGTCTGGCCGTAAAAATTGCAGAAAGAATAATTGACTCGAAAATCGACGAAACAAGCGACATGGTTATCTCGCAGATAAGAAAAGCTATCCGCCAAATTGACGACGATGAGATATTTAAAATTATGCTTAATGAAATTGATTATGAAATATTAGCTGGCATTGGCTCCGACCTTTTCGATGATTTAGGCGCGTCCGGCGAAATTCCTCTCGTTAAATCAAAAAAAATCGAACGCGGCGGCTGCGTTTTGCATACTTCCGCCGGCACAATCGATGCGCAAATTACGACCCAACTCGCAAAATTGAAAGAATCTCTTCAGGCTGCTCATACGCAAAATGTTGTTTCCCGCGAAACTACTATTTCACCAGATTATCCAGATATATTGGATACAATTATGCCGGACAGCTCTGCCGAGGAACTAATCGACCCCGATTTGAATGCTAATTTACCAGATGATTTTTATCCGAAAAAGGATAATGTTGATAAAGAAACTGAAGATACAAATAATACTGAAACTGACGACAACGCAAGCGTCGCTCAAATATAATGGAAATAGATAATCAAATATTGCCAAACTTAAATAAAGAGAATTCCCGAATTTCTCCCTATTTCCGTGCTGTGGAAAATACGCGGCTTTTGGAGCTTAGCGGCAACGTAAGGAAAGTCATTGGCTTGGTATTGGAAAGCGAGGGGCCCAAAGCTCCCATTGGCGAACTTTGTTATATTAAGAATAAGAATGGTAACAACCTAACTCAAGCAGAAATAGTCGGCTTCAAAGATAAGCGAATACTCTCTATGGTCTTAGGCGAATTGCGAGATATAGCGCCGGGTGCGGAAATCGTCGCAGCAGGCAGATCATTTTCTATTAATGTTGGCGAAAAGCTGTTAGGGCGTGTCATCAATGGGCTTGGCAATCCCATTGATGGTAAAGGAAATATAACCACAAGCCAGAGCCGCTCAGTTTACGCACAACCGCCAAATCCTTTGACGCGGAAAAGAATAAGCGAGCCTATTTCTACCGGCATCAGAGCTATTGACGGGCTTTTGACATTTGGCAAAGGACAACGTGTGGGCATTTTTGCTGGCTCGGGCGTTGGAAAATCTACAGCTATTGGCACAATAGCCCGCAATACTTCGGCGGATATAAACGTAATAGCCCTTATAGGTGAGCGTGGGCGTGAGGTAAAAGAATTTATTGAAAAAGATTTAGGCGAAGAGGGCTTGTCGCGTTCGGTCGTAATTGTTGCTACCAGCGATTCCTCGCCGCTTGTGCGAGTGAAATCGGCTTTGGCGGCTACGACGATAGCCGAATATTTTCGCGATAAGGGCTTGGACGTTATGCTAATGATGGACTCAATTACGCGGCTTGCTATGGCTCAGCGAGAGGTCGGCTTGACAATAGGCGAGCCACCGACGAGCAAAGGCTATACGCCTTCGGTTTTCAGCGTTTTGCAAAAAACGATGGAGCGAGCAGGCACTGCTGAAAAGGGTTCAATTACAGGGATTTATACAGTATTAGTCGAAGGCGACGACATGAACGAGCCGATAGCTGACGCTGCACGCGGCATCTTGGACGGGCACATTGTTCTTTCGAGAAAGCTCGCATCGATGGGGCATTACCCCGCAATCGACATTCTCGAAAGCATAAGCCGCTGCCGCAGTGATGTTATTAGTGAGGAACACATGGCAGCAGCACGGCATTTGCAAGAGCTTTTGGCTGTCTATCGCGGAGCGGAGGATTTAATCAGCGTCGGGGCTTACCAGCGAGGCACGAATAAATCCATCGACAAATCAGTCGAAATGAACGATAGAATCAATTCATTCCTCAAGCAGGGAATTGGCGAAAAGATTGACTTTGACGGCGTCGTAAATCAGGTAGTTCAATTGTCGAAAAGTTAAAATTTTTGAATAAATAATTAATAAAATGAAAAAATTCCAATTTAGATTGGAGCCGCTTTTGAGGCTCAAAACGCATAAGGTCAATCAATCTAAAGATTCTTTGGCGAGCGTTTTGCGATTGCGATATGAAAAAGATGATGCCATCGACGGAAAAAATCAGTATAAGAATGGTTTGATTAGCATTGGCTACGCAAGCTCGAAAGCACAGGATTTGCAGGCACGCGTTTTTCACAAGCAATTTGTTGAAAAGGAATTGGACACATTGGACAAAGACCGCCGCCAGCTTTTGGAAATTGAGTCTTTCCGCCGAAAACGATTAAACGAAGCGATGAAAGAGGAAAAAGTGCTCGCCAATCTGAAAGAAAAGAAATTTGGTCAATACAAATATGAAACAAATATTGAAGAAACTAAGATGATGGACGACATAGCCATATCCCGTTTTCGCCACCAATCCGATGACGCAGACTAAATGAACTGGAAAAAATTCATAACAGGGCTAATTATAGCCAGCGCCGCTTTGGCAATTGTTTTAATTGCTTTAATTGCCTATTTGGCTTATGAGCCGGGTAACACGAGTAAAAAAGGTAAAGCTGATTCGTTGAAAATTAATACAAATATTCATAAAGACTCACCGATTCCGTTGAGAGATGTTTACTATGAGCCAACTGTCGAAATAACGCAAGCCGAGCTATATAAATTTGAATGGGATAGGCTACAAAAAAATGAACTTATGGTTACAGTTGATTCATTAAAACGAATAGAAAATTACCTGCGGGATTCTATCAAAGGCAACGCCGCTCGGCTTTCTCTATTTCAAGATTCGATTTTGCGAGCTAATGCAAATGCGAAAAATTCCATCGCAGAGCGGGATAATCTAAGGGACACAGTCGCCCGCTATCGTGATGAGGTGCGTGTTTCGCGGGCAAAGAAAATTTCATCAGATAAAAACAATGGTCCTGAAGATAAATCAATGCAAGCTAAGCTCGATACTGCGAAAAATTCTACTTTCAAAGACTTTGCTAAAATGTACGAGTCGGCGAACGCGGCAAGTGTAGCCAAAATATTGGAACAATTAAACGAGCGGGACGCAGCGAAGATACTGAAACTTATGAACAAGAAAAAATCAGGCAAGGTTTTGGAGGCTATGAAACCAGAAAATGCCGCGGCTATTATTTTGCTCGGAGTGGGGCAATAATTTTTAATTGCAAGGATGCAACAAATGAGAACTTCAGCTATCAATCAAAATTTCGCCGAAACTGGCGGAATCTTTGGCTCTAAGGGCGAAACGAAAGCGTCCGATAAATTTTCTTTTCTTTACGAATTAGCTTCCTCGGAAGATAATCCGTCCAAGCGAATTGCGGAAAAAATCTTTGGCGACAAAGATGAAAAAAATATATTTGAACATTATTCTACACTTGACGAAACAAATATCAAATTTCTTTTGGCAGATGTTTCTACTTTAATTTCTTCGATAAATAAAATTATTGAAGAAAGCGGTGTTTTAAATGATTCCATTAACGGTGAAACCGCCGGCTTGGGCAGTAATATCAGCGAATTATTAACTTCAAAAAGTAACATATTTTTTGACGCAAAAAATTCGACCGACAAAGGAAACTCCCCAAAAGCGGGTAAGCCCGGTCAAATGAACGAACTCCTTTCTTTTTTCGATAAACTATTAGGCAGTATAGACGGCGCTTTTTCTACACATACGCAAAAAGATTTCTCTCAACTCGTTTCCCAGCAAATTGAAGAAAACACCGCGATTGAATCCGTGAAATCAGAATTAGCCCCAAATCAAAAAAATACCCCTACTACAGAGGGAAGTCAAGGTAATATCAGCGACAAAATGTCGGTGATTAATGATTTAACTAAAGAAATAAACTCATTAAGCGAAAATAATAATCTACCTGAACAAGTAAAACAAACTATAAAGATTTTGGGTGATGAACTTGCCGATATAAAAACTAACGCGAAGTTGATAGTTTTACCTGAATCGGAAACTTTGCCGGCTGATGCGAAATTGGACAAATTGGGGGAAAATATTTCCGATAGAAAAATATCGATAGATGCCGCGCAAAACCCTGCACCACAGACAGAAACTGACATTGCCCCGAAGCTTATTTCTATAAAAGATCTCCGAGCAATATTTCACAAAATCGAACAAAATTTCAAATTTGACGAAAAAGTTCAGCAAAATTTGAATATAGCGGATAAATTCAGTTTGGGCTACTTGCTTGAAAAGCTTAGTGAAGTCGGGTTGAATAAAGATAAGCCGGCAGCGGCGGGCAATTCCATATTTGATAATTTAAGTTCAAAAACCGTAAATGAAAATATAAATCAATATATTTCCATTGACAACGATATGCCTCAAGACGCTGCAAACTCTAAATATTCATTTTCTCAAGGCAATTTAGGCGAGGAAAATGAAAATAAATTGTTTAATTATAGTCAAAGTGGTGAATCATATCAACCGAAAGATGAGAATAGTTCAAATGTAGACAATTTCAAATCTATGTTTTCTGGCATGCAAGGCACTCAAAATACTAAGGCATTTGACGCAAAGCAAATTATG